>JANNRN010000001.1:0-1618 GCA_031401375.1 Phyllobacteriaceae bacterium
GTCCACGGCGCGCCGCAAAATCCGATAAGCGCCTTCGAGGGCTCAAGCACACCACGAATTGTCCGCACAGCTTCATAGACCGGCTCAAGATTCACGTGAAACTTGTCAGTTTGAAGCCTTTCGATCTCGTCAGCCAAGATCGGCCGCAACACCGGACCCCTGCCTTCTGAAAAAGCAAGCTCGCGTCCAAGCGCATGTGGCACGACCAGAATGTCAGAAAAAAGGATCGCCGCATCAAAGCCAAAACGGCGGATCGGCTGCATTGTGACTTCGCACGCAAGTGCGGGCGAATAGCATAGATCAAGGAAACCGCCGGCCTTCCTGCGCGTTTCGCGATACTCAGGCAGGTAGCGGCCAGCCTGCCTCATCATCCAGAGCGGAGGTGGAAAAACACGATCTCCATCGAGTACTTTCAATACGTTCGCTTTGGTCACGCGTGTTTTCCAGTATCTGCCAAAAAATTCCTGAAAAGGGATTTACGTCTCTTTTGATTCTTAGAGTCTGTGTGAATCGGGAATAGGCCGCAATGCCTGCCTTGTCCAAAGTACGCAAAAACGCCGTGATTTGGAGGGCAAACAATCAACACATAAATCTGTGACCAAAAACTCAATCATATCATGGGCTTCTTTGCAAACAAGGGTTGGACAACCTGTGACTTGTGTCTGAGCAATAGTGATTCGCACCCGCAATTAACACTTCCTTAACTTCAGATCACCCGCGCTCGCGCCTTGTGGACATCTTGCCCCTTTGCCCACAGGGGTGCATTTAGGCGCACAGATTTGACAAACTTGTTCACACCGATTCACAGGGCCTGTTGAAAGCTTGATCATGCCGCAGATCCAGAATTTCTTTCATCTGCATCTGATCTCGGATGCAACGGGCGAAACCTTGACCGCAGCCGGCCGGGCTGTCTCAGCCCAGTTTGCCCATGCACGGGCGATTGAGCACGTCTATGCGGGCGTTCGCACCGAAAGGCAGCTGAACGCGGCCTTTGCTGAAATCGATCAACAACCAGGCATTGTTCTCTTCACCATTGTTGACCGCAAACTTGCCGGCGAAATCGACAACCGCTGTTCTGCAATGGGTCTGCCTTGCGTGTCAGTGCTTGATCCGATCCTGGCGGTTTTCCAATCCTATCTCGGCGCGCCGAGTGAACGCCGGGTCGGCGCGCAGCACATGTTGAATGCCGAGTATTTCAAGCGCATTGACGCGATGAACTTCACGATGGAGCATGACGACGGCGTGCTGCCGCCCAACATCGAGGAAGCCGATGTCATCATTGTCGGCATTTCGCGCACGTCCAAGACGCCGACCTCAATCTACCTTGCCAATCGCGGCATCAAGACCGTCAACTTGCCGTTGCTGCCGGGTGTGCCGGTGCCTCCAGCGCTGACAAAGTCGAAACACCCGCTCATTGTCGGCCTGATCGCCACTGCCGAGCGCATTTCCCATATCAGACAAAACCGGCCGCTCGGCGCGGTGTCCGGTTACGACTCGTCGCACTACGCCGACCGCATTTCGATTGCGGAGGAACTGGCCTATGCAAGGAAAGTCTGCCAAAAGCATGGCTGGCCGATGATTGACGTTTCGCGCCGTTCAATCGAGGAAACCGCCGCGG
>JANNRN010000002.1:0-8486 GCA_031401375.1 Phyllobacteriaceae bacterium
TTTCTGGTGTTCGCCGGCCTTGCCGCACTCTCTTTGCTCATCAGTTTGACTGAGCGAGTTGTGGGAAGTCATATCGCGCTCGGTGGTCATTCAAGCGGCCAAACGATGCACGAGATCGTCATTGACAATGATGTGATCTCAGTTCCCGAAAACATGATCCGCTTGCCCGAGCAAAGACGCGACGGGGTTGCGGAGCGATTGGACCTTTATTTCTCCTGGCCGGGCCTTGCCGGTTACAGTGAAGAAGAACGCGACGTCTTCAACGGCACTGGCGCGCAAGCATCATTGATCTTCCTTTCCTTCGAAGAACGCGCCATGTCGCGCGACATGTCAGGAAGATTTGATCCGATCTACAAGTTCCTCATTGAGGGAAGCGGTGCCGAGGCGATTGCCGGACTGACGCGCCACATACTGCCGGTCAAGGCCGGCTACCTGAGCGAAGTTCTCTATGTTGGCCCCGATGAAGGGGGAACCCGCTTCGTCGCCCGATGCAGTGAGGAAAGCGCCAGCGATCTTGTTGCGGCCTGCGAGCGGGATATCCAGATTGGAACCAATCTTTCGGCGACCCTGCGATTTCCGTCGGCGCTTCTTGGCCAGTGGCGCACGCTTGATGCCGTCACCCGGCCATTTATCGCATCGATGCTGAAGACCCCAGCTGCGAGCTGAAGCACTTTTTGAAAAGAGGGAAATGGTTCTCCGTTCGGAAATGCGAAAAAACCATGAATGATTCAGAACACTTCACTCGAGATCGAGGTCGAGAATCGCCATGGAAAAATTGTAGGACAGATCACCGTCTTCATCGTCCCGGTAGATCAGGCCCAGAAAGTCCTCCCCGACGAAAACCTCCGCCGAATCGTCTTTGCGAGGCCGCGCCTTCACCTGAATCGCGGCATTGTTGAACGTGCGCTTCAAATAAGCATCGAGTTTTTTCAGCTCTTCGGGTTTCACGTCCGTCTCCTGAATTCTTCGCGCCGCTAATGGCATGCCTCAACCACGCCCGCAAGCCTCGGGTCGCAGTGTCCGCAGTTATCAAGGCAAGGGCCTAGAGCGCATCAGCATTTCACGGAAACGCAGATGCGCTCTACGTTATTGAATTGTCGCGTTGTCCTGTGCTTTTGATAATTCCATCAAAAGCGGAAATGCTCTAGCCGTCAGATTCGAAAATAGTCTGATCCATTGAACGGGCAGGTTCCGCACAACCCGCCTCGCCGATGACCCTGGCCGGAACTCCTGCCACCGTAGACGATGGCGGAACCGGCTTCAGCACCACCGAACCGGCAGCCACCCGCGAACAGCAACCAACTTCAATGTTGCCAAGAACCTTCGCGCCGGCGCCTATCATCACGCCCCTGCGGATCTTCGGATGCCGGTCGCCCGTTTCCTTGCCGGTTCCACCCAAGGTGACATTCTGCAGGATAGACACGTCATCTTCGACCACGGCGGTCATGCCGATGACGACGCCTGTCGCATGATCAAGAAAGATCCCGCGCCCGAACGGTACTGCCGGATGAATGTCGGTTTGGAAAACCGAAGACGAACGGCTCTGCAGATAGAGCGCAAAGTCCTGTCGGCCTTCCTGCCATAGCCAATGGGCGAGGCGATGGGTTTGGATCGCGTGGAAGCCCTTGAAATGGAGGATCGGCTGAATGTAACGGTCGCAGGCCGGATCGCGATCAAAAACCGCCTGAATATCCACCCGGACGATTGAACTCCATTCCGGGTTGGCCGATGTCATTGCTTCGAAGGTCTGCCGGATTAAGGTGGCGCTCACATCGGGATGATCCAGACGCTCGGCAATCCGATGGATCACCGCCGACTCCAGCGAGCCGTGGTTCAGAATTGTCGAATAGAGAAACGCCGCCAATAACGGGTCCCGTTCAATTGCAACGAGCGCTTCGCTGCGAACGGCGCTCCATACCGGGTCAACCGCGTTGCGGCGGTTTTCTGCAAGGTTCGCATGCATTGTCATGTTCATCGCCTTTGCGGCCAAGGGTCCTGACTTCAATATAGGGTCAAACAGACAAAAAATGAACAGGTGCCGTCAATCTTGTTTGAGATCGTCATGTTCAGAGCGGATGTTCGCCCAGGAAGTGCAGCACGTGCTTCTTGAACTGCCTGTCCCCAACCGCAAGCATGTGGTCGCGATCGGGAATGTCCAAGACCGTTGAGCCGGCGATGAGCCGCGCCAATTCATGCGGAGAGCCGGCAATATCGTCGCGGGTCCCCACAGCAATCAAGGTCGGAATATGTATCCCGGCGAGTTGGTCTTTCGTCACAAGTTCCCGCGATCTGGAAATACATGCCGCGAGCGCCTTGCGATCACTTTTCGTTTGGTCGGCGAATTTCCGGAACGCCGCCGCCCTGGCATCGCTGATCTCCTGCGGCTTGTCGGTGACAAGAGCCGCCGCGATCAAATCCCAGGCGCCGGCGCCATTTACAAGGGCATCGCCGATACCGCCGATGGTGAGCGTTGCCATCCGTTCCGGGTACAGAAGAGCCAGAAATGTCGAGATGCGCCCACCCATTGAATATCCGATCACATGCGCTTTGGTTATGCCCAGATGATCGAGCAGCGCCACGCAATCCGAGGCCATCTTGCCCGGCGTGTAATCCTCTTCGGCGTGGGATTTTGTGGACTGTCCATGCCCACGGTTGTCCATCGCGATTGTGCGGTAGCCGTGCTCCTGCAGAAACGACGTCCAGCCGGTCGAAATCCAGTTGACTCGCGCACTCGAGGCAAACCCGTGAATGAGTAGCACGGGAGGTCCCTCGCCTTCGTCAACGTAGGCGAGCTCGAATCCATCATGCTTGAACGATGAAGGCACGCTCATGTTCAATTCAGGCCGGCGCTGGCGTTGATGATGCGATGCCGGACCCTGTCGCCAACCTTGATTTGGCGCGAACGGGCGCTTCCGGCGGCCAGTTCCAGGGCAAACCGCGCATCGCCTTGCGAGTTGATCATGTCCAGGGACAAAGGTTCGGTGTTTTCGGCAATTGAAATGATCAGTCCCTTCTCATCAATGAACAGGATGTCGAGAGGGGCGTAGGTGTTCTTCATCCACATCGTGACCTCGCGCGACAGGTTGAAGTCGAACAACATGCCCTGATTTTTACCCACGCTTGTGCGATACATGAGGCCGATTGCGCGCTCCTCGCCGTCATCTGCAATCTCGACAAGAATGTTCTGCCCGCCCGATTGCGTTTGAACGGTCAATGGTTGCGGATCAAGCGGCAATTGCTGCGGTGTTCCATCGGGCGTAAGCGCGCATGCCGCTGTTGCCAGAACGAAAAACGCGGCCAAAAGGGCCGCAATTCTTCGGGAGGAACACGCCCACCGCATTTTCAACACTAATGCGCGGTGGGTATGGGAGCACCGAGGTCCGGATGTATCTCCGATGCCATGAGACCTTTTTCGCCCGGTCCAAACCGCACGAGCACAACCTGCCCGGGGCGAAGTTCTGTCAAGCCATAACGGCGCAGGGTTTCCATGTGGACGAAAATATCCTCAGTTCCCTCGCCGCGCGTCAGGAACCCGAAACCCTTGGTGCGGTTGAACCACTTGACCAAAGCCCGCTCGAGGCCGGAAGTCGGCACAACCGTAACATGCGTGCGGGCGGGTTGCTGCTCAGACGGGTGCACAGCGGTCGAATTGTCAAGTGAAACGATATGAAATGCCTGCAATCCCCGGTCGCCGTGCTTGGCAAGGCATTCGATCCGGGCGCCCTCCAAGGCGATCTGATGGCCATCGCGCCGCAAACAGGTCACATGCAGCAGAACATCGGTCTGTCCGCCGCCATCCGGCACGATAAAGCCGTAGCCCTTGGCGACATCAAACCACTTGATGGCGCCGGAAATCTCAAAAACCGCGCTGCCGTCGGCAGCGTTGGCAGGGTTTACACCCTTTTCGGGCGTTGACTCGCTCATGCCCACCCCTTTGTTATCACCGGATGACCTAAAATCCCCCATCCCGCGACACCTTCTGTAACGCCATCTGATTCTTTCCTGACAATAGCACTTCGCGCGTCCAATTCGGCAAGACCCTTCGCCACAATTTAGACAGGCTTTCGCCGTCAGAGATTGGCTTCCCACAAATAGTTTGTCCGTATAACCTTTCCGCAACACCTTTCGCCGGAACTCCGGCGCCAACCCTGTTCAAAAATCAAGAAGGATTCGATGAAGATGCGCTACTTGCACACCATGGTGAGGGTCACAGACCTCGACGCTTCTCTGGACTTCTACTGCAAGAAGCTCGGATTCGTTGAAACCAGGCGAATTCAGAACGACAAAGGCCGCTTCACGCTGGTTTTTCTGGCTGCAAACGACGATCTGAACGCCGCAAAAACCCAGGCCGCTCCGGTCATTGAGTTGACTTACAACTGGGACCCGGAAGTGTACACCGGCGGCCGCAATTTCGGTCACTTCGCCTATGAAGTGGATGATATTTACAACTATTGCCGGAAATTGATGGATCAAGGCATCACGATCAATCGCCCGCCGCGCGACGGGCACATGGCGTTCATTCGCTCGCCCGACGGAATTTCATTCGAACTGCTGCAAAAAGGCAGCGCCCTCGCCCCCGCCGAACCCTGGCTCTCAATGCCCAATACGGGAACGTGGTGACTACCACCACTTTTGCGGCGAAAAGCCTCCTGCCGCCTTCTCGATGACATGAGCTGTCTGAAACAGCGTTTCCTCATCGAATGGACGGCCGATCAATTGAAGGCCGAGCGGCAGCCCGTCCTCAGTCAATCCTGCCGGCACGGCAATGCCGGGAAGCCCCGCCATGTTCACTGTGACGGTGAAAATGTCGTTGAGATACATCTGCACCGGATCATTGCTCAGCGATTCATCGCCAATGCCAAACGCCGCTGAGGGCGTCGCGGGTGTCAGGATGGCATCAACGCCTTCGGCAAAAACCGTATCAAAATCGCGTTTGATCAGCGACCGCACTTTTTGCGCCCGCGTGTAGTAAGCGTCATAATAACCGGCCGAGAGCACATAGGTGCCGATCATGATACGGCGTTTGACCTCACGTCCAAATCCTTCAGCGCGGGTCTTCTCATACATGTCGGCAATGTCCGCGCCCGGCACGCGCAAGCCGTAGCGTACGCCATCATAGCGGGCCAGATTGGAGGAGGCTTCCGCCGGCGCGACGATGTAATAGGCGGGCAGCGCGTATTTTGTATGCGGCAACGAAATGTCGACAATCGTCGCCCCGGCATCGCGCAGCCAGGCGATGCCCTTTTGCCACAACGCCTCGATTTCGTCCGGCATGCCGTCGACACGGTATTCTTTGGGAATGCCGATCCGCAATCCCTTCAACGATTTGCCGAGCGCGGCTTCATAGTCCGGCACCGGTTTGTCAACGGAAGTCGTGTCCTTCGGATCAACGGAGGCCATGCTTTTCAGCATGATCGCCGCATCGCGCACGTCTCGCGTAATGGGTCCTGCCTGGTCAAGCGAGGAGGCAAAGGCGACGATGCCCCAACGCGAGCAACGCCCGTAGGTCGGCTTGATGCCGACCGTTCCGGTGAATGCGGCCGGCTGGCGGATGGAGCCCCCCGTATCAGTCGCGGTTGCCGCAGCGCAGAGGAACGCAGCCACGGAAGCTGCCGAGCCGCCGGACGAGCCGCCCGGCACCATGTTGGCGTTGGAGCCGCTCGCGCGCCAGGGACTGACCACCGGACCGTAATAGGAAGACTCGTTTGACGAGCCCATGGCGAACTCGTCCATGTTCAATTTGCCAAGCTGCACCGCGCCGTCTGTCCACAGATTTGCGGTAACGGTCGATTCGTAACGCGGCTTGAAGCTGTCGAGCACATGCGAACAGGCCTGCGTGTGATCTCCTTCCGTCGCGTAGAGATCCTTGATACCCAGCGGAATGCCTTCAAGCGCGCCGCCCTCCCCTTTGGCGAGCCGCAAATCGGCTGCGGCGGCCATCCTGCGGGCTTTGTCATGGGTGACCGACACATAGGCATTGAGTTTCGGATTGGCCTCTTCAATTGCCGCGAGATAGGCCTCGGTCAGCTCAGCCGATGTGAATTCCCTGGCGCGCAGCTTCGTGCGCGCTTCGGCAATGGTGAGGCGGGTAAGGTTGGTCATACGTTCAGCTTCTTTTCGTAAAAGCGGGAATAGCCGGAATCGGGATAATCAAGAAAAGCGCCACATTCGGCAAAGCCGCCGCGTTCATAAACACGCCATGCGGCTTCAAATCCGGGCGTCGAACCCGTTTCAAGTTTTAGCAGCCGAAGGCCTTTTTTGCGGGCCTCGCCTTCGACAGCAGTAAGGATTACCCGCCCGATGCCGGTTCCACGAATATCGGGACTGGTGAACATGCGTTTGACTTCGCCAAACTCATGATCATGGACCTTGAGCGCGCCCATGCCGATGGCCTTGCCGTCATTGTCGCGGGCGACGAAAACCGTCGTATCGGCTGCGGCCATCTGTTCAGCCGTCATTTGAAACTGAAATTCGGGCGGCGACAAGGGGCGCAGATAGGCGTTGAGCCCGGCCACCATGGCGCGCACATCATCTTGCAAGGCGGGTTCAATCTGAATGGACTGCACGGCAAAACCTACTCGACGACCTTTGGCACCAGAAAGAAATTCTCGTCCGTCGCAGGCGCGTTGGCGACGATGTCACCCGCCTTGCCGCCATCATTGACCACGTCACTCCGCTTCTTCATCGCCATCGGAACGACCGAGGTCATCGGTTCGACGCCGGACACATCCACTTCGTTCAATTGCTCGACAAAGCCAAGAATTCCGTTCAGCTCTCCCATCATGCGAACAGCCTCTTCCTCACTCACCGCAATACGGGAGAGTTTGGCGACGCGTTTGACGGTGGCAAGGTCAACGGACATGGAAAGGCTCCGGGAAGATCACGCCGGTCGTATAGGACGGGAAGGCGGTGAGCGCAACGCCCCGTTCTACCCCCTCACCCGCTCCGATTTCGGATCATACTGCGCCTCCAGCGACACTTTCGCCGGATAGAGTTTGCAGGCAATTTCGAGCTCGTATTCGCTACTCAATACATAGTCCTGCGTCACACCATCTTCCTTGTTCCGCACATAGCCGATGCCGATATTTGTCCCAATCGTATAGCCATAGCCGCCCGAAGCAAGCCATCCCGCTTGCTTGCCGTCGCGGAAAATTGTTTCCCGGCCGAGCAGCACAATCGAGGGATCATCAACAGTGAAACATGCAAGCAGCTTCGGCATCTTTCCCGCCTTTTGCGCGAGCAGCGCCTCGCGGCCGAGAAACGGCTTTTCGCTCTTGAACTTGACCGCCCAGCCAAGTCCGGCCTCCAATGGCGAATGATCGGGCGAGATGTCAGAGCCCCAAGCCCGGTAGAATTTCTCCAACCGCAGTGATTCAATGGCGCGATATCCGGCATTGACAATGCCGTGCGCCTTGCCCGAAGCCATCAGCGCCTCATAAACCGCTGCCATGCATTCGACAGGAATATGCAGCTCGTAGCCAAGTTCACCCACATAAGTGATCCGCAGCGCGCGAACGAGCGAACCGGCAATCGGTATTTCCTTCATGCGCGCAAAAGGCAGCGCGGCATTGGACACATCGCCGTACGTGGCCGCCTGCAGCACTTCGCGGGCCTTCGGGCCCATCAGTGAAAGCACTCCAAAAGCGCTGGTGACATCGGCGATCCTCGCGTCAAGACCGGCAGGAATGTTGGCGGATATCCAATGAAAATCATGCGCCGCAAAGCCGGTGCCGGTGACGACGTAGTACGAATCCTCATTCAGCCGCGTGACGGTGAGGTCGCACTCGATCCCGCCGCGCCTGTTGAGCATCTGGGTGTAGACGACACGGCCGGGAGGCACACCGACTTCGTTGGCGCAGATATGGGACAGCGCCTGTTCAGCGTCCCCGCCGGTCACCACGAATTTGGCAAATGATGTCTGGTCAAACAGTGTTACGCCGTCGCGCGTGGCCTTGTGCTCACGGCCCACCGCTTCAAACCAGTTTTGACGGCCATAGGTATAGATGTCGTGACCGGCATCGTCAGGTCCGGCGAACCAGTTCGGCCGCTCCCAGCCTAGTTTCGAGCCAAAAACGGCGCCCTGAGATTTCAGCCGCTCATAAAGCGGCGATACCCGCACCGGACGCGCGGAGTGAAACTCTTCATGCGGCCAAGCCATTGTGTAATGATGCGCGTAAGCCTCCTGGGTGCGCTCGCGGACCCACTTGGTGTCGCGGTGCACGGAACCAAACCGGCGGATATCAACGGGCCAAAGGTCCATCGGCGCCTCGCCGCCCGCGACCCATTCCGCCAGAGCCTTGCCGGCGCCGCCGCCGGAAGCAATGCCGAACGCATTAAAGCCGGCGCCGACATAGAAATCCTTCAACTCTGGCGCTTCCCCCAGAATGAAATTGCCGTCCGGCGTGAAGCTTTCCGGGCCGTTGATCATCTTCTTGATGCCGGTGTGCTCCAACGCGGGAACGCGTGCCAGCGCCTGCTCGAGAAGC
>JANNRN010000003.1:0-4232 GCA_031401375.1 Phyllobacteriaceae bacterium
GCTCGTTCAGACTTCATTTGGTGTGACGTTGCCCCGGTGGCGCCTGATTGGTGCTAAACGAGCATGTTACGAGAGAAGTTTCAAAATGGATTTGGTTTTGGGGGAAAGCGCAAACGCAAAACAGTCGCAAAAAACTGGTCATGCAGCTGAAAAATGGCTCCCCGGGCCGGATTCGAACCAGCGACCAAGCGATTAACAGTCGCTTGCTCTACCACTGAGCTACCGGGGAACAGCGTCTCATGCGCCGGCTGCCTATACAAAAGCCCGTCAAGCTTGCCAAGCGGCAAATTTCGAATTCATGTGCGGCCGGATGGCCGCCGGTTTGTTTTTTGATTGCAATACCCGCCGTCCGGTCCCATTTGGTGCACCTTGATCAGAAGGCTGAAAATGATGGACGTCCAAAGCAGCACTGAACCCAAACGCCGCAGAATTGAGCTGTTGGGGCGCGGTTTCAACTTGCCGCAGGGAAGGTGGAGCCGGATTGGACTTGGCGTCGCCCTGATATTTTTTGGCTTTCTGGGCTTTCTGCCAATTCTCGGATTCTGGATGATTCCGCTGGGTCTTTTCGTGCTTTCACTCGAGTTTCCGGCTATCCGGCGGCTTCGTCGGCGGCTGATATTGCGCTTTTCCAAGCGAAGGCAGAGGCCGGGATAAATCGCCTTGCTGCGCTGCGAACCCTCTGTTAACAGGTCCGCATTACTCGCGGAAAGCGATGAGGCCTCGTGGCGGAGTGGTTACGCAGAGGACTGCAAATCCTTGCACCCCGGTTCGATTCCGGGCGAGGCCTCCAACTTGTGATCGCGCGGACGAAAACCTTTGGCAACGCAAGGTGAGCTGCATGGGTCTGGATTTTGAAGCGCAGCGGATCAAGATGGTCGATGGCCAGTTGCGGACAACCGATGTCACCGATCACGCAATATTGGCCGCGTTTCTTGCAATTCCACGTGAGAACTTTGTGCCTGAGGCCAAAATTGAGTTGGCCTATCTGGATTCGGACATCGAAATCGTGCCGGGCAGGTATCTGCCGGAGCCATCGCCATTCGCCAAGCTGGTGTCGCTGGCGGAAATAACCAAAGATGACAGCGTGCTCGAAATCGGTTGCGGCACGGGCTACACGAGCGCGATCCTTTCCCGCCTTGCAGGACAAGTGACGGCGCTGGAGTGCGACGCCGGCTTGGCCGAATTGGCCAGGAGCAACCTCGTCGCCCTTGAAGCGGGCAACGTCACGGTCGTGCCGGGCGATTTGTCAAACGCGGCAGCGGCGCCCGGCTCTTTTGACGTGATCCTGATCTCCGGTTCCGTCGGCGTTGTTTCAGCTGCTCTTTTCGACAAGCTCAAAGAGGGCGGGAGACTGGCATGCGTTGAAAATGAAGGCCGGGTTGGTGTTGCCCGTCTTTATATCAAGCGCGGCGGAGCAGTATCGGGACGATTTGCCTTCAATGCGAGCATGAAGCCACTGCCCGGTTTTGAGAAGCCGGTAGAGTTCGCATTCTGACAAATTGTGATCCGGTTGAGGGTTACCAATTCGCCACACCGCATGCGATAAGACAGCCATCAGCTTGGGTTTCCTGATTCGAACCTTGCACTTCGCGCGGCGCAAACCCATTGTACTGGCCAATTGCTTCAGCTGCCCCTTACGCTGTTCGGGGAGCGTCTAGAGGGTACTGTCGTGGTTCGTCTATTCTTCCGTTCGCTCACCCTGTCAGTTGCAATTTCGATGGTTTCGGCGCCCTTGGCTGTCGCCGAGAACATCAAGGGCGCGCTGGCAAAGGCTTATGAAAACAACTCATCGCTGAATTCCGCCAGAGCAGGTGTGCGCGTCACGGATGAGGGCGTCGCCATTGCCAAGTCCGGTTATCGCCCAACCATCACCGGCGACGCCAATGCCTCGTACTCGAGCACTAATTCGACAGCTTTCGCCAGCAGCAACCGGCTGACCACCGGTGGCTTTGGCATCACGATTTCGCAACTGCTTTTCGACGGCTTCCGGACAAAGAACAACGTTGCGGCTGCGGAATCGCAAGTTCTAGCACAGCGCCAAAACCTGCGAAACACCGAGCAGAATATTCTCTTTGACGCGGCTTCCTCCTATATGGATGTGATCCGTGACCGGAAAATAGCGGCGTTTCGCAAGAAGAATCTCGCATTTCTCCAAGAGCAGGTGCGCGCGGCCGACGCAAGGTTCGAAGTGGGAGAAGGCACGCGTACGGACGTGGCGCAGGCCGATGCGAGCCGGGCGTCGGCTATTGCCCAACTCAACGCTGCCGAGGCGCAGGCCAAGTCAAGCGCCGCCATTTACCGGCAGATTGTCGGTGAAGAGCCGGGAAAGCTGGAACCCGCTGCACCGGTATTGAACCTTTTGCCAAAGTCGATTGAACAGTCTCTTCAAGCTGCCTCCGGTGAGCATCCAGCCATCTTGGCCAATTTCCACGTTGTCGATGCCACGGAGTTTGGCGTCAAGGTTGCCGAAGGCGCGCTATTGCCGACCCTTGGCGTGGAAGCAGGAGTTGCGAAGAATTTTCGCAATAGCAGCGCGATTGGAATAGGCAGCGATTCGGAGTCGACGGCCGACACCGCTTCCGTCGGTCTAAGACTTACGGTACCGATTTATCAGGGTGGCAAGGGCTCTGCGACCGTCAGGCAGCAAAAGGAACAGCTCGGCAAGGCGCGCATTGACATTGATGTCGCTCGCGACCAAGTCCGCGCGGCGGTGACTTCAGCATGGGCGCAGATGATGGCGGCTCAGGCGGCGGTTGTGGCCAACAAGCAGCTGGTTTCCGCGGCTCAACTGGCGCTTGACGGCGTGGTCGAGGAGCGCAAAGTCGGCCAGCGCACAACACTTGACGTTTTGAACGCCCAAAAGGACGTCACCGACGCGCGCATCAGCCTTGCTGAATCTGAGCGTAATGCGGTCGTAGCGAGTTACGCGGTTTTGTCGGCTTCCGGCCGGCTCAGCATCAAGCGTCTCGGCCTTGGTGTTGCCGAGCACAGGCCGGAAGAGCATTATGAAGCGGTGAAGGACAAGTGGTTCGGCCTTCGTACGCCCGATGGCCGTTGACGCCTTCTGTGAAGATGCGGGATGTGTGAGATCTGGTCATTTTGAAGATAAGCGCGAAGGTATCATTCACTGAGCTGTCCTATCTTTGGAAAACCGCAAGAAACACGACGAATGCGTGCATTTAGTTGTGAAGTGACGCGCGTATTGCCGACCGGTAATTCTAATTTCGCCGATGACACGCTAAGTTGAATTGATTCGATGCACCGGGAGACCGGCCAACACCAAGCGGCAAATCATGACACAGGCCCAGAATGCGACCCGCGAGCCGACAATGGAGGAGATTCTCGCTTCCATTCGCCGGATCATCGAGGATGGCAATCCGCCATTGACGGCTGAGCCGGAGCCGGAATCAGAAGAAGTCCGTGAGTTTCGCCGTGAATTTGGCGAAGAAGCTATTGCCGACAGCTTACAGCATGCGGGGGCGATGACTGCGCTGGGTCAAAGGATCGGAGCCAAGAACATAGCGCCAATCATTGATGCGGCATTTTACCGTGACGAGGCCGATGTTGCGGACACGGCTACAAAGGCGCCTGCGGATGAGCCCGAACGCACCGGGATTTTAGAAGAAGAACCCGCGCTGGCGGCAGATTTTGCCGGCGGCATTGAGCAGGATGATGGACATATGGAATCTTTGGAACGGATTGACCCGCAAATCGATGAGGATGCACCGGTTGCTGAGGAACCCGCGCAATCTTCGCTGGAGCGGCATTTGCGTCCCATCCTTTCCGACATGACCGGACGGCAAGTGGCGGCGGCTTTTGGTGATTTGAGCCAGGCGATTGAAAAAGAACGGCAAATGTCTTTGGCGCAGATGGCCGAGGACATGATTCGTCCGATGTTGCAGGAATGGCTCGACAATAATTTGCCGACCATGGTCGAGCGTTTGGTGCGCGAGGAGATCGAGCGGGTTTCGCGCAGCGGGCGTCGCTAGGCGTCAGTGGGCTGCTCCCTTCACTGAGCATTCAGAAGCCGGGTTTCAGTTGACTTGAAATCCGGCTTCCGCTTTAGAGCGCTGTCATCTCTCCAGAAAAGACGTCGACATGCTTGAAAAGACCTATGATTCCGCCGCGGCCGAACCGCGCATTGCCGCGTTGTGGGACAAGGCGGGCGCGTTCAAGGCTGGGGCCGGCTCAAAGCCCGGCGCGGAGCCATTTTGCATCGTGATCCCGCCGCC
>JANNRN010000004.1:0-3097 GCA_031401375.1 Phyllobacteriaceae bacterium
CCACGCGGTTTTGCCATTGCCGATGAAAATGAAAGCGCCTGGGCGTGCTTCCAGCATATAGGAGAAGTCTTCGCCGCCCATTACCGGCGGTGTGTTGTCGTCCACATTTGACGGGCCAGCCTGCGCACTTGCCACCGAAACCGCAAGCTCCGTCTCAGCCTTATGGTTGAGGGTCACCGGGTAGTTGCGATTGTAGGCGACGTTTATTTCGGCTCCGTAAGCGGCGGCAAGCCCGGCGGCCACTTCTTTCATCCGCAATTCCGCAAAATCGCGCATGTTGGCCTGGAGCGTGCGGACGGTTCCGGCAAGTTCAGCTGTTTGCGGTATGACGTTGTGGGCATCACCGGCATGGAATTTGGTGACCGAGATCACCAGCGATTCAAGCGGATCGGTATTGCGGGAAACGATGGCTTGCACGGCGTTGACGAGCTGGGAGGCGATGAAAATCGGGTCCACCGTGCGATGCGGCATTGCGGCGTGGCCGCCCTTGCCTCTGACCGAAATGTTGAACTCGTCCGTCGCCGCCATGATGGCGCCGGGCCTGATCGCGAACTTTCCGACGTCGAGACCAGGCATATTATGCATGCCAAACACCCTTGAGATGTTGAATTTGTCCATCAATCCGTCGCGGACCATTTCGCGTCCTCCGGCGCCGCCTTCCTCCGCCGGCTGGAAAATGACGGCAACAGCTCCTGCAAAATTTCGTGTTTCGGCAAGATGCCTTGCCGCGCCGAGCAGCATGGACGTGTGGCCGTCGTGGCCGCATGCATGCATTTTGCCGGGGTTTTTTGAGGCGTGCGGCAATCCGGTGGCTTCCAAGATCGGCAGGGCGTCCATGTCAGCGCGAAGGCCGATCGTCGGTCCTTTGCCCTTGGAACCGTGAATGAGCCCGACCACGCCGGTTCGCCCTATCCCGGTGACAACCTCGTCGCAGCCAAAATCTTTCAGTTTTTCGGCGACGAAGGTCGCCGTTTGATGCACGTCATATTGAAGTTCCGGTATTTGGTGCAAATGGCGCCGCCATCCGGTGATCTCGGGCTGCATTTCCATGGCGCGATTTAGAATGGGCATGATTCACCAATGCTTGATAATTCCGCGATGTGGCAATCCAGTCTCTGCCATTTCAATGCCACATAGGCTAGATAGGCGCAAAGCATGGCGGCGTGAAGCCCACGGAATGTGACAGGGCAAAGTAGGGCACATGATCTTTTCAAGCATGACAGGGTTCATCCGGACCGTTTTGTTGGTTGTTGCCATCGTTGCCAGTTCAGCTTTCTCGCCCGCCGCGGCAGGGACGTCCATCCTGTTTGACGTGCAATCCGGCAAGGTCCTTGCTGAGGAGAACGCAACTCAGCGCTGGTATCCAGCTTCGCTCACCAAACTCATGACGGCCTATATTGCATTTAGGGCGATCAAGTCAGGTCAGTTGACGCTGTCCTCTGTGGTCCGCATCAGCGCAAACGCCGCCAAGCAGCCGCCGAGCAAAATGGGCTACAAACCCGGCAACGTGCTCGATCTCGATAACGCCCTGAAAATCATGCTGGTGAAATCGGCCAACGACATCGCCGTTGCTGTTGGAGAGGCCGTTGGCGGCAAGAACTACCAGACGGTGATGAACCGTGAATCACAGCGGCTTGGAATGACCGGAACCCATTGGGCAAACGCCAATGGCCTGCATTCACCGCAAAACTACTCGACCGCGCGTGATCTTGCGGTTCTGACCTATGCGCTGCGCCGGGAGTTCCCGGAATACGCTTCGTATTTCAACATCGAGGCCATCAAGTATGGTGACAAACTTCAGCGCAATTACAACATCTTGCTGGGCAGGTTTGCTGGCGCCGACGGCATGAAAACCGGATTTGTGTGCGCGTCCGGGTTCAACCTTGTCGCATCCGCGACCCGCAATGGCCGCACGCTGGTGGCTGTGGTGTTGGGCGCGACCAGCCAGGAACAGCGCGCGGAGAAGGCGGCTGAGCTGCTTTCGCAAGGCTTTTCTGGCGGCACGTTCGGAAGTGCGACGCTTGCCTCGCTCAAGCCGTCCGGCAAGGCGCAAGCCCCGGCAGTCAACATGAAGTCTCAAGTGTGCACCAAAGAGGCTGCGTCGGATCGATGGGACGGGCGTGATGTGGAGGGGCGGATGGTCATCAACTCCGTTCACATCAAGGCGATGGCGCGCGAGCCGCAGGCAGTTGTGCTGGACTTGGGCGGAACTGCGGGGGCTGGCGGCACTGTCGTCGCCGACAACGACAACGTGTCCCGTATCCCGGTGCCGACGCCGCGGCCGGTGCGGGCAGGTGAGGAGATTGTCCCGCTCGCACTTTCCGGCGATGGCAAGCTGCGCAAGGGAATGCCTCTTCCCTCAGCTTCGAACAATTGAGCTGATGTTTCCCATCCCGGTTTCCATCATCACGGGCTTCCTGGGGTCCGGCAAAACCACCTTGTTGAACCGGCTTTTGAAAGAACCGGCCCTTAAGGACACAGCCGTCATCATCAACGAGTTCGGCGATGTCGGCATTGATCACCTCCTTGTTGAACAAAGCAGCGATGGCATTATTGAGCTTTCCGACGGGTGTCTTTGCTGCACTATTCGCGGTGAACTGGTGGATACCCTGTCCGGACTGATCGAAAGGCTTCAGACCGGTGTCACAATAAATCTGTCCCGTGTTGTGATTGAAACGACCGGCCTTGCCGACCCGCTGCCAGTGTTGGCGGCTTTGATGGCGCATCCCGTCATGCTGCAGGCATTCAGGATCGACGGTGTCATTACCGTTGTTGACGCCGTCAATGGTCAGGCGACTTTGGGCAATCATGCCGAGGCCGTCAAACAGGTGGCGGTGGCTGACAGGCTTGTCCTGACAAAGACCGACATGCCTGAGAGCGTTGGGGAACTTCCTTCGCTGGAGGCTCGCCTCAGAAAGCTCAATCCGGCGGCCGCGCTGATTGTTGCTCAGGGCGGCGGTGCATCCGTGGCGCATCTTTTCAATTGCGGACTTTATGATCCGCAGACCAAGTCCGCCGATGTTGTGCGATGGCTGCGTGATGAAGCCTATCGCAACAGCGAAGACGAAGCGCATGACGCAAACCACCACGGGCATGC
>JANNRN010000005.1:0-1738 GCA_031401375.1 Phyllobacteriaceae bacterium
CGGCGACATCGCTTCTTATGTCGCGTCGGGACCGACCGTGCCGGATGAAAACACGCGTCAAGATGCGTTGAAGCTGATCGCTCAGTACCGGATGAAATTCCCGGACGCGGTAATGCGTCATCTCAACAAGCCGGAAGCGGCAGCGCCAATGCCAAGCGATGCCGTGTTTGCGCGCAACGAAGTCCATATCATCGCTTCGGCCGCGGTTTCGTTGCAGGCTGCCGCGGACGAAGCGCAAAGACAAGGCGTTGCGGCCGTGATCCTGTCCGACGCCATCGAGGGCGAAGCGCGCGAGGCAGCCAAGGTCCATGCCGCGATCGCGCGCGAGGTCAGCCTGAAAAACCGGCCATTCGAAAAGCCCGTGGTTATTCTCTCGGGCGGGGAAACCACGGTGACCCTGACCGGCAAGGGCAAGGGCGGGCGCAATTCAGAGTTTCTGTTGTCCTTTGCCCGCGACATTGACGGCTTCAAGGGCATTGACGCGGTCGCCGCCGATACCGACGGCATTGATGGATCCGAAGATAATGCCGGCGCGTTCGCGGATGGCGGTTCGGCGGGCCGGATGCGCGAAAAGGCCATTGATCCAGCGGTTTACCAACGCAACAACGACGCCTGGACCGCCTTTGATGCGATCGGTGACATTTTTCACACCGGGCCCACCGGCACCAATGTCAACGATTTCCGCGCGATTCTGGTGCGATAAGTTCGGGACCCGGTGACGCCTATGCATTCCAGCGGTCAGATTTGACGGCTATTCTTGTCTGTGACAATCGTAGTCCAGATAGTTTCATCAGGCAGGCGTGACAGTGAGAAGAACCTTGCGGCAATGGGCGCGCTGATGGCGTTGATGATCACGCCGGTTTTGCCGGGTTGCGCGGGCCATGGCGTGATGTCGTTCATCAACGCGCCGCCGCAATCGGGCACGCCGCATCAGGTCTTCGTGGCGACCAACCGGCAGAAGGACGAAAGCGGCGAGATTTACAACGGCAAGCGCTCAACCACCGTCAGCTATGACGCCTACACGGTTTCAGTCCCGCCGACCCACAAACCGGGCAAGGTCGAATGGGCAAAGGGCAAGCCCGATCCCAAGACCGACTTTGTCACCACAGGTCAATGGAAATTCGACGGATCAGCGGCATTCAAGTCAGCGGTCAATGACGCCGTCAAGGGAAAGAAGGGCCCAGGCCGCGAGGCTGTGGTGTTCGTACACGGGTATAATACCAGCTACTCCGAGGGCGTTTACCGCCTTGCGCAGATCAAGCACGATTTCAAGATGCCGGGCGTTGCGGTGCATTTTTCGTGGCCGTCGGCGGCGGAAACCCGCTATTACGTCTATGACCGTGACAGTGTCGCGCTGTCGCGCGACGCGCTGAACAAGCTGCTTGCGGAACTTGCCGGCACCGATGTCTCGCGCATCGTCGTGGTCGGCCACTCGATGGGGACCATTCTGACGGTGGAGACGCTCCGTCAGATTTCGATGCTGGGCGATGCGAAACTCCAGCGAAAACTCGGGCCGGTGGTGTTGCTTTCGCCCGACATCGATGTCGATGTGTTCAAGTCGCAGATTACCCGGATCAACCCGCTGCCGAACCCTTTCATCATCTTCACCTCGAGTGAGGACAAGGCCCTGAAGCTCTCCGCGCTGATCACCGGCACCAAAGACCGGCTGGGCTCCCTTGCCAGCGTTTCGGAAATCGGCAACGACAAGGTCACAGTGGTTGACGTGTCAAAATTCAAG
>JANNRN010000006.1:0-11083 GCA_031401375.1 Phyllobacteriaceae bacterium
TTTTTGAGCTTTTGTAGGAACAATGCTCGTTCCACATGGCTGAGAATATGCCGAGTTCCGTGTACGTGGGCTCGCGGCCGATCAGCCCGAGAATGCGCTCATACTCATCCGGCTTCAGGCCGTGCGAAGCGATGAGTTCCGATGTGATGGGGAAGGTGTTGCGGATGGACATGAGAATTGGCCAAATCTAGTTGTACTGAGACCGGAGATTTCCCCGGTTCACTCTATGCCATCAATGGCCCTGTCAAGCGCATCCGGAGCTTTTGCATGCCGCTTCACCACTCCATTTTCCTTCGAAGCCACTTGTTTGGGGTCCGCGCCGGAATTGTCGTAAACCCATGCCCTGTCAGCCGCGCCCAGAAACCACTTCAGATTTGCAAGAGACCGGGTGTAACGATCACGAATCTTGTCAGGCGGAACGTGATGTCCACCTTTCTTAACCCGAATTTCAACGCGTTTGATATTTCGCTCCACTGAATCCAAGGCAACATAAATGAGCCAGAACTCAAAGCCTTTGGCTTTGGCGAAAGCGACAAGTCTCTTGTATTTGTCAGTCGAAAGCACCGTTTCGACACCGACCGTCTGATGCACTTCAATCGACGAGTAAAGCCAAGTCTCGATGCGCGAGACGGCTGCCAAATTAGCTTCATTTGCCGCCAAGTTCTCGAACTCGCCAAGCCTTGCAGTCAACAAATCTGGATTGACGATCCAAACGTCCCGACCTTCCCACGCAAGTTTGGCATTCGAGTAAACCGTGCTTTTGCCGAATCCATTTGGTCCCGCGATGATGACAAGCGCTGGCTTATCGCTTGATAGAGAAGTCATCAGCGACGCCGATTGCCGTTTTGTTTTCACGGCGGGCCCGCGCAACATTTTTTTGAAAAACGGTCGTCAATGATTCTCCGAATGTCGAAGGATTCATCTCAATCGTCCGCACAACTGTGAATTTTCCAGAAATGGAATCACGAATTCGGGTTTCGACGAATTTCCCTGTCGCGGATTGTTTACTGGATCGTCTGACGTTTCCGGCGCTGGAGGGCATGCTTTCATCCAAATGACGTTGTGCAGTTTACCTCCAGTCAGCCCAAGGTTCAAGTTTAAACAGGGCCGTCTCAGGCCGTGCAACCCGCGCCACCCGCGGCCCAGCGCGATACATCGGCATTGATGCGTGAGGCGAGCGGAGATGCGGCGAGCGGGCCAAATATCTGAACTGATCTGGCGGAAGCGGTAATGACGAGTTGCGGAAGCGCTTGCGGCTTGCCCCTCGGAATCACCAGGATGCGCGGATTACCCGTCGTGTCCAGTTCCGGAACGATGCCAAAGGCCTTGAACGACTTGTCTTTGGAGCCGAGCCAGCATTCATACGCGTTGGTGTTGACCCTTTGCAGCGTCGCAACCGCCTGGGCGTGCGCTGTCGCGCCTGACACCGAGGGACGATTTGCCTTTGACTGGCAGGCGGCCAGCGCAAGGATTGCAGCGGAAACGACGAGAATTCGGTTTGTCATGCAGCCATTCCCAATGCGCTTTCGAATAACCCGCGCCCGTCCGAACCGCCATGCGCAGCCTCGATCAGGTTTTCGGGGTGTGGCATCAGGCCAAGCACATTGCCCTTTTCGTTGATGATGCCGGCAATGTCGTTCAGCGAGCCGTTGGGGTTGGTGCCATCAGCGTAGCGGAACACGACCCGCCCACTGCCTTCGAGGCGGGCAAGCGTTTCCGGGTCGGCGAAGTAATTGCCGTCGTGATGGGCGACCGGGCAGCGGATGACTTCGTTCTGTTTGTAGGCGCGAGTGAATGCTGTGTCGGCATTGGCGACGGAAAGCTTGACTTCGCGGCAGACGAATTTCAGCGATGTATTTCGCATGAGGGCGCCCGCCAGCATGCCTGCCTCCAGCAAAATCTGGAAGCCGTTGCAGATGCCGATGACCAAGACGCCCCTGTCCGCCTTTTCCCTGACCGCGCGCATCACCGGCGAGCGCGCCGCAATGGCGCCACAGCGCAGATAATCGCCATAGGAAAATCCACCGGGAATGACGATGAGATCAACGTCGGGAATCTGCGCGTCTGTCTGCCAGGCGGTGACCGGGGCCTTGCCCGAAATCTTGGTGAGCGCAGCGATCATGTCGCGGTCGCGGTTGAGGCCGGGGAGGAGGATAACGGCGGATTTCATGGGGCGGGCTCCAACAAACGCGTGATGTAATCGGCTGGAACTGTGTCGCACAACCAGACATTGTTTTCCGACAAATAGAAGGCATGACCGTTTGAGCTCATGGCCGCTGCATCGACTTTCAGCATCGCGTACGGGCCTTTACGACGTCGGGCAACAAGCTCGGCGCCTCTTGCGTCCGCGGACAGATGCACGTGAGAGCGATTCATCTTGATCAGGCCCTGCGACTGTATTTTGCGCCACGCAGTTTCTGTCGTTCCGTGGAAAAGAGATGCAAGTGGAGTTTTGGGCACAAGCCCGAGGTCAACATTAACGCTATGCCCCTGCGCCGCCCTGATCCGGTCGCCATCCAGCGTGAATCTTTTCTTTGGGTTTTGGTCAATCACACGCGAAACATCCGCAGACGCAATGCCGAACTTTTTTATCAATGCACCCAAAACCGTTTCAAACGGCGCCCAGCCGTTCTCGTCCAAAACGACACCGGCGGCAGCTGGATTGTGACGCAGGATGTAGCTCAGGTATTTCGACACCTCTGTGTCGGTCCACTGATCAGCCATGGCTTGAACGTGTTCCGCGTGAGAGCATGTCGCGGTTAAGGCCGGGCAGCAGAATGACGGCGGATTTCATAGGGCGCGGCCTTCACAAATGTAACGTCTGTCCGTGCCCTAATGAGGCAGGGCGCGAGGGTCAAGCACGAATGGCGGGGATTAACGGGAATCGGATTGTGGAGCGTACTCAAACCGTGCCTTGCCTTCGGCAAGTTCATGCGCCTGTTCGTTCGTTTCGTCAGCCAAAAAATCCACTCATTTCAACTTGAAGTAACAAGGAGTCGTCAAATGTTGCTGGCGCGTTTGAATTTGGCGAAGGTGCTTCTGCTCAGGTTGGCACTAGGGGACTCAGCGCCGACAAGGATGACGTTGTTGTCGTCAAATCTAACCTCGCCATCAAAATAGCCCTCATTTTTCGAAGAGCGGCCGGAGATTCGATAGCCGACATAGTCACCATTAGAGTAATAGTTCAGTTGGACATAGGAGGCTTCATCGAAAGTAGTGGAGATCTTGTTCTTCAGAAGCGCAACTAAGGTTGTCTTCACACTCGGGTTTTCACGGAACGCTTTTTCCACTGTCGTGCCGCTGGAAATGCCGAGTTCCTGGACGGGCAGTCTCGCGTAAATGACGTCGTAGCTGATAGACGTTTTGGTTCCACCGCAGGCATCTACCTTGCACCGATATTTGACGGTGCCGCCGAAACCGCCCTCCGACCATTGAGACGCCGGGAATTGCGATGCAAATCCGGGTTTCTCGATGTCCGCCGACTGGCATCCAAACAAGGTAGCCACGCATAGCAATGCAACAAGCCTCGTCATGATGTTCGCCCCCAAACAACTACTTCAGATTGAACATCTAGAAGGGAGGGCGAGTCAACAGTTTTCAACGAAATGTGGAAGCGGTGATTTCTCGGGAAACATCTGACGCGGCAAAGTGCGGCTTGGCGCGATCACGCTCCAATCACTGATCGCCGCTTCTCCCAATCACCACCGCAAAATCCTCAATCACGGTATTGGCGAGCAGCTTCTCGCACATCGCCTTAAGGTCAGCCTCTGCCTTGGCCTTATTGTCATGGTTCAGCACAAGGTCAAACACCTTGCCCTGCCGCACGGAGCTGACACCTTCAAAGCCCAGCATGCCGAGCGCGCCTTCGATGGCCTTGCCTTGCGGGTCGAGGACGCCTTTCTTGAGCGTTACTGTGACGCGGGCTATGATCATGGTGAACCGTCCGATGGATTACTTCTTCACCAAAACCGGCCCGCTCGGGCGAACCGTTTCGTTTTCGTTCATGATGCCGAGGCGGCGGGCGACTTCCTGATAGGCTTCGACCAGCCCGCCCATATCGCGGCGGAAGCGGTCCTTGTCCATCTTGTCCTTGGTATTGGTGTCCCAAAGGCGGCAGCTGTCCGGCGAAATCTCGTCGGCAACGACAATGCGCATCATGTCGCCCTCAAACAGGCGGCCACATTCCATCTTGAAATCAATGAGCTGGATACCCGCGCCCAGAAACAGGCCGGACAGAAAATCGTTGACCCGGATGGCAAGCGACATGATGTCATCGATTTCCTGCGGAGCCGCCCAACCGAAGGCGGTGATATGCTCCTCGGAGACCATTGGGTCTTCCAGCGCATCGTTCTTGTAGTAGAACTCGATGATGGAGCGGGGCAGCACGGTGCCTTCCTCGATCCCGAGCCGCTTGGCAATCGAGCCTGCCGCAACGTTGCGCACGACGATCTCAAGCGGAATGATCTCGACTTCCTTGATCAACTGCTCGCGCATGTTCAAGCGTTTGATGAAGTGGGTTGGTATGCCCATCTTGTTCAAACTGTTGAAAATGTGCTCGGAAATGCGGTTGTTGATCACGCCTTTTCCGTCAATGATCTCGTGCTTCTTCTTGTTGAAGGCGGTGGCGTCATCCTTAAAGAACTGAATCAAGGTGCCGGGTTCCGGGCCCTCATAAAGGATTTTGCCCTTGCCCTCATAAATGCGACGGCGGCGGTTCATGGAGTTTCCTGACTTGGGAGTGATGAAATCTCGTTTCGAGGGACCTCGTCGGCCTTTGCTACGCCAATGCCGCTGAGTCCTCAATTGTCAAACGGGTTCCGCGGCTGCTTATGCACTTTGTTCTTGACATTGCAAGCAAACAAAAGCGGCAATATGGCTTCTTATGCCCCTTTTGTTTTCGCGCTGCGACGCCTAAATGGTGGTGAGCGCTTCGCATGATTGCCCGGGAGACACCACATGACCAATCTTAATGACCGCAAAGATGCATTCGAGAACAAGTTCGCGCATGATGAACAGCTGAAGTTCAAGGCAACGGCGCGGCGCAACAAATTGCTTGGGCTTTGGGCCGCGGAGAAGATGGGCAAATCCGCAAGCGAGGCCGATGAATACGCCAAGGAAGTCGTCATGGCGGATTTCGAAGAGGCGGGAGACGACGATGTCTTCCGCAAAGTACGCCGTGATTTTGACAAGTCGGGCGTTGACCAGTCCGATCACCAGATCCGCCGGACTATGGATGAATTGATGGCGGTGGCGGTTGACCAAATTCAAAACAGCTGACCTGTTCGGTGGTTATGTGTGAAAAGCCGCCTTCGGGCGGTTTTTTGTTGGCATGTTGGCACAAACCTGATTGTTTCGGCAAAACAAGAGGTTTGCGATGAATTTGAAGATGAAGATTCAGGCCGGCGAGACGCTTTTCACCGCATGGTCATCCATTCCTGATCCGCTGACAGCGGGGGTCATTGCTTCGAGTTCGTTCGATGTGGTGACGCTCGACATGCAGCATGGCGGCCATTCGGAGGATTCGGTCCTGCGTTCGATTGGCCCGGTGATCCAAAACGGCGCCCACCCGGTCGTGCGCATTCCCGTGGGACGCTTCGACATGGCAAGCAGGGCGCTCGACTTTGGCGCCGAAGCAGTGATCGCCCCGATGATCAATTCAGTGGACGATGCGCAGGCCTTTGCGGATTTCATGAAGTTTCCACCTTTGGGCGCGCGGTCCTGGGGGCCGGGACGGGCCATGGCGTTTCGTGGGTTTGACGATCCCAATTCCTATTTCGCCCATGCAAATGACCAGACCCTCGCCATTGCGATGATCGAGACCATGGCGGCTCACGATGCACTGGACGATATTTTGTCGGTCGCTGGCATCGACGGCATTTTCGTCGGCCCATCGGACTTCTCGATTGCCTGGAGCAAGGGCAAACGCGTCAACCCGCGTGACCGCGATATGGACGGCATTCTGCGCGCCATGGCGGCGCGGGCGAAGAAGGCGGGCAAGTTTTCCGCCAGTTTTGGCATGGACGCAGCGCATGCGCGCCATCTCGCCAGCCTCGGTTATCAGTTGATCGCCATTGGTGTTGACACCGGCTACATCAAGACCGGCGCGGACGCCATGGTGGCTGAGGCCCGCAAGGCCTGACATGACTTGCCGTGCATCAGCGCGCAGACCGGCGCTTTTTTGGATGCATCGTCTTGTCGAGTATCTGCTGGTCGCGGCCAATGACGTGCGCGCTCGTCCCAACCAGCAACGGATCCGGATCTTCAGCGACACGGGTGTCCTTGTTCGGGTAGGGCAGGCTCGACAGGAAATGCCGCATGCAGTTGATGCGGGCGCGTTTCTTGTCATCTGACTTGATGATGGTCCACGGCGCATCAGCGGTGTCGGTGAAAAAGAACATCGACTCTTTCGCTTCGGTGTATTCCTCCCATTTGTTGAACGAGGCTCTGTCGACGGGCGACAGCTTCCATTGCTTGAGCGGGTCTTGCTCGCGCGAGGCGAAACGGCGCGCTTGTTCTTGCCTGGTAACCGAGAACCAGTACTTATAGAGCCTGATGCCCGAGCGCACTATCATGCGCTCAAGATCGGGGCATTCGCGCATGAATTCCAAATATTCATTGGGCGCGCAGAACCCCAAGACTCGCTCGACCCCGGCCCGGTTGTACCAGGACCGGTCAAAAAAGACGATCTCGCCGCCGGCTGGCAGGTGCTGCACATAGCGCTGAAAATACCAGAGCGTGCGTTCGCGATCGGTCGGTTTCTCCAGCGCAACAACACGCGCGCCGCGTGGATTGAGATGCTCCATGTAGCGCTTGATGGTGCCGCCCTTGCCGGCGGCATCGCGCCCTTCAAACAGAAGCACGATTTTCTGGTTGGTTTCCTTGACCCAATTTTGGACCTTGAGAAGTTCGACCTGAAGCATGCTCATCTTCTTGAGGTATTGCCCTTCGGACAACCGGGTCTTGTATGGATACTCACCGGTCTCAAATGCGTGGCGGATCGCCTCCGGGTTCTGGCGCAAATCACGCAGGTTCATTGCCGACAGGCTTGCTTGGCCGTCCGCGACAACGATTGGGTTCTGCAATTGTTCTGACGAACTGGCATGCGCGTCCGGTTCTTCGCCCGGCTTTTTGGGTTCCTGTGTCATGGTCGCTCCCGCGTGTTTGGCCATCCATGATGGAAATTTGGGCTGGTAAACTTGATCCGAGTCAAATTGCGTCGCAAAATTTGGAAGCGGAATTGAGCCTGAACAGCGTGGACAAAAGCCATCGACGGGCCGTTAGCATTCGGGTTGTGGGCGCGGCTCTATTGAATGAGGCAATCGCCAAACTGTTCGCGCAGCTTGTTCTTGAGCACTTTTCCGGTGGCGTTGCGCGGCAGCAGATCAGTGTACACAACCTTGTCCGGAATCTGCCACTTTGCGATTTTGCCTTCGAAAAACGCAAGCAGGTCCTTTTCATCCGGGTTCTTGTCCGGCGCCTTGACCGCCACCAACACCGGCCGCTCATCCCATTTGGGATGCCTGGCGCCAATCACTGCGGCATCGGCAAGGTCCGGATGCGCCATCGCGATGCCTTCAAGTTCGACCGAAGAGATCCATTCGCCGCCCGACTTGATGATGTCCTTCGAGCGGTCGCGGATCACCAGATAGCCGTCCGGGTCAATGGTGGCGACGTCGCCGGTGAGGAACCAGCCTTTGGTCAAGGCGCTGCCCGGTTCCTGTTTGAAATAGGCATCGACCACCCAATGCCCGCGTGCTCCAAGATCGCCCTGTGTCGCGCCATCCTCCGGCAATTGCATACCGTCATCACCGGTAACGCGCAGTTCTATACCGAATGGCGGCCGGCCCTGGCTGTTGCGCAGGCGGTTTTGCTCTTGGACGGGCAGTTCCATGTGCTTGTGCAGCAAGGCGTTGGCGCTGCCGATGGGACTGGTTTCGGTCATGCCCCAAGCGTGAATTGTTTCAACGCCATAGCGTTCGCGAAATGCCTCGATCATTGATGGCGGGCAGGCGGAGCCGCCGACAACGGTGCGTGAAAGGCTTGCCAGTTTCGTGTCGCTCTTTGCCGCAGCCGTCAACAGTCCCTGCCAGATGGTAGGCACGCCCAGCGCCACAGTCACTTTCTCGCCGTCGATCAGCTTGATCAGGCTGTCGCCGTCGAGCCCGGGACCTGGCAGCACCAGGCGCGAGCCGGTCATTGCGGCGACATAAGGGATGCCCCATGCATTGACGTGAAACATCGGAACCACGGGCAAAACCGTGTCACGGGCCGATATATTGAGCCCGTCCGGCGCGCACAGGGCGAACGAATGCAACATCGTTGAGCGGTGTGAGTAGAGCACGCCTTTCGGATTTCCTGTTGTGCCTGAAGTGTAGCAGAGGCTTGAGGCGGACAATTCGTCGAGAACCGGCCACTGATAGTGCGCGTCGCCCGTTGCCACGAATTCGTCATAGAACGCCAAATCGGGCATTTGCCCGAGGAGTTCGCTGTCCCTGGGGCCAAGCAGGACGAAAGTGCGGACCGCCGGCAGACTATCCTTGAGTTTCAGGACCAGCGGCAGAAACGTGCGATCAAAAAGCAGCACCTGGTCTTCCGCATGGTTCATGATGTAGGTGAGTTGATCGGGAAACAGCCTTGGATTGATCGTGTGGCAAACCATGCCGCCGCCGGACACGCCAAAATAGATTTCCAGATGACGGTAATTGTTCCACGCCAGTGTGGCGCAGCGATCGCCGGGCTTCACTCCTGACTTTGCCAGCGCTGATGCAAGCCGTCTGGCGCCCGCCTCGACGTCACCCCAGGAGGTTCTCTTGAGGCCTCCTGTTGTCTCCACCGAAACAATTTCGGTCGCGCCATGGTAGCGCACTGCATGTTGAATGAGCGCGCTGATCAGCAGCGGTTGCGTCATCATCTGGCCATGCATGGTGTTCCTCCCAGAACAGCGAGCCTGTCTTGCTCTTAATCTGACATACTGGCGCGCGATGCCGCAACAATCAATCAGACTGCTTGAGGTTTGACAGGAACTTCGCAAATACCATGGTGCCTTCAGGCCATGGACCGTGGCCTGAATCAGCGTTGATATGGCCGGCTTGCCCCGCATCGACAAAAAGGGCCCCCCATGCGGCGGCGAGTTCCTCAGCCATTTCCAGCGCGCAGAAATGGTCGCTGCCGCTGCCAACGACCACGGCCGGGAACGGCAAGGGATCGCGCGGATAGGGGCCGAAGGTCATCAGGTGCTTTGGGCGGATTTTGGTGTTGGCCACGTCCGGCGGCGCCACAAGGAACGCGCCTGCCACCGGTTTTCGAAAACGCGGGATCGCGTGGATGGCGGCTGCAATGCCGAGCGAATGGGCAACCAACACAACAGGCTTTTCGGCCGCGTTGACGGCATCGGCAACAGCGCTGACCCAATCCTCACGCACAGGCTTTGACCATTCTTTCTGGTGAACCCTCTTGGCGGTCGAAAGCCTTTGTTCCCATCGGGTCTGCCAGTGTTCCGGGCCGGAATTGGTATAGCCGGGAATAATCAGGATGTCAGCGTCGGCAACTTTCATGAGGGCCAGATAGCTATCGGCGTTGCCATGCGCAAGTTCAGATTGTCGTTTTCAATTGTTGAACGACTTGTCGCTGATTCGCGCCCTTGCTGTGAACAATGAAAAACACCAAGTTTGTGCAGAGCCGTTCATCGTTTCTTGGAATGGCTGACAGGCCCTACCTGTTTCTTTTGCGTTTTTCCAGGAAATGCACTGAATCGCACCGACAAGGAATTCCTCATGGATGAAGTTTCATTCGCCGCCACCACCCCGGTCTTTGTCGGGAAAGTCGGCATCAAGGCGCGCGATGGTCAGGCGCTTGCTGACTATTACAAGAATGTCGTCGGGTTGCGGGAAGTTTCCCGGCGGCCCGGCGTCATTACCCTGGGCGCGGGTGAAACTGGTTTTTTTGAAATCGAGGAAAGCAAGAGCCTTAAGCCAGACGATCCGCGCAGCGCCGGGCTGTTCCACACGGCATTCCTGTTGCCGAAGCGCGCCGACCTCGCCCGCTGGACGCAGCATGCCATGGACAAAAAAATCCAAATCGACGGCGCGTCCGATCACCTTGTTTCAGAAGCCATCTACCTGACAGACCCCGAGGGCAACGGCATTGAAATCTATGCCGACCGCAAGCCTGTCGGCTGGAAATGGGACGGCTCTAACGTGCGCATGGCGACCGAGCGCCTAGACTTTCAAAACCTTTTGACCGAAATCGCCGACGGCCAGTCCGGCTGGTCCGGCGCGCCGGAAGGCTCCATGATCGGCCATGTGCATCTACGCGTCGGCGACGCCAAGGATGCTGAAAGCTGGTGGCACGAGGAAATGGCGTTCGACACTGTCGCCCATTATGGCGGGCAGGCGGTGTTCCTCTCCACCGGCGGCTACCACCACCATATCGGCGCCAATGTCTGGCATTCCAAAGGCGCGGGCAAACGCGATGCGGACCGCACCGGCCTGAATTGGGTGGAGATGAAGAGCAAGGCCGGATTGGCGAAGACGGTCAGCGATCCTTGGGGGACGGAGATCCGGGTTGTGGCGGCCTAAATCGCCGTAAACCCGTTATCGACAAACAAATGCGTGCCGTTGATGAAGCTTGCATCATCGCTGGCGAGGAAAAGCGCGGCGCGCGCGACTTCCTCCGGCTCGCAGATGCGGCCTTGCGCGGCGGCAATCGCTGCGTCTGAGACATCGACGCCAAGCCTTTGCAAATCCTTCACTTCCCGGTTTCCATGCGGCGTGCGCACGAAGCCGGGGCACACCGCGTTGCAGCGGATGTTGCGGTCGCGGAACTCGACGGCGATGGCGCGGGCGAACATGTGCACCGCGCCCTTGGTCGTGTCATAGAGCACTTCCATCGGCGTCGCCGCCACCGCCGAGATGGATGAGGTGCAGACTATCGCGCCGCCGCCCGCCGCGATCATGCCGGGCAGCACCGCCTTGGTCATCAGGAACATCGATTTCACATTCACATCATGCAGCCAGTCCCATTCCTCCTCGGTCGTGTCGAGAAACGGCTTGATGACGATTGTGCCCGCGTGATTGAACAGCAC
>JANNRN010000007.1:0-9815 GCA_031401375.1 Phyllobacteriaceae bacterium
CGAGGCCGCGCCGAGGATATGCTCGGTCGAGCGGTAATTGCGCTCGAGGCGGATGACGACAGCGCCAGGAAAATCCTTGTCGAAGCGCAGGATATTGTCCACCTCGGCGCCGCGCCAGCCGTAGATGGATTGGTCATCATCGCCAACGCAGCAGATGTTGATGGGGAGAGCCTTCCCCCTTGCGGGGAAGGTGGCCGCGGAGCGGCCGGATGGGGGTGGCGAGGAAGATGCTGGGGCGGCGGGATAAGGCCGCAGCGCTTCTTCTGCGCCCGTCGTATCTTCCTCGCCACCCCCATCCGTCGGCTCCGCCGACACCTTCCCCGCAAGGGGGAAGGCTCCCGAGCTTCGCTGCGACAGCAGCCGCAGCCACATGTATTGGGCGACATTGGTGTCCTGGTATTCATCGACCAGAATGTAGCGGAACCTTTGGTGATACTCCTTGAGCACATCCGGATGGTTGCGGAAAATTGCGATCGGATGCATCAAGAGGTCGCCGAAATCACAGGCGTTCAGCGTCTTCAGGCGCTCCTGATAGGCCCGGTAGAGCTCGCGGCCCTTGCCATTGCCAAAGGCGCGCGCATCGCCTTCCGGGATTTCGGACGGGCCGAGGCCCTTGTTTTTCCAGCCGTCGATCAGAAAAGCGAACTGGCGGGCGGGCCAGCGCTTATCGTCGAGGCCCTCGGCCTGGATCAGCTGTTTGATCAGGCGGATGACGTCGTCAGTGTCGAGGATGGTGAAGTTCGACGTGAGGCCGACCAGCTCGGCGTGCCTTCGCAAGAGCTTGACGCCGATGGAGTGGAACGTGCCGAGCCAGGGCATGCCCTCGACCGCCTGGCCGACCAGCGCCGAAATGCGCTCTTTCATCTCACGGGCGGCCTTGTTGGTGAAGGTCACGGCAAGGATTTGGCTGGGAAAGGCTTTGCCGGTGGCAAGGATATGGGCGATGCGGGTGGTCAGCACGCGGGTCTTGCCGGTGCCCGCGCCCGCCAGAACCAGAACCGGGCCGTCCAGCGTTTCGACGGCGAGGCGCTGTTCGGGGTTGAGGCCGTCAAGATATGTGGGTTGCGCGCGTGCCGCCATGGCGCGTGCGGCAATGCCCGAGGCGGCGGGCTTGGGCGCATCAAAAAACGGCGGGTCGTCGAACGGGTCGGACATCAAGATGCAATGTAGTGATTCGGGGGCCAAAGGCAAAACGAAGCCTGCCGCGCCGGGTCAGCGTTCAGACTTCACGTCGCGCCGGTCAGTGAGGTTCAGCCGGCCGGCAATGATGGGGCGCATGATGGGCGCAAGGTCCGGCTCGCGCGCAAGCGCGGCCTCAAGTTCGGTCACCTGATTGAGCGCGACCAGGCGCAGCAAATCGTCGCGAACGCCGTTGTTCTGGCTTCGAGGAAGGGCCACAACCGGTTGAATATGCTCGACTTTCAACGATCCGAGAGCGGCGCGCAAGTCTCTTTCGGCGATATCCGGCAGGCATTCGGCAAAGGCGTAAATGCCCGCGCCCTTGGCCGGCTGCGCATAGATGCACAGCGCCACGCTTGAAACGCCCGGATGCGCCTTCAGCGCCGCAATGATGCCCGGGCCTTCAATGTCGAGGCGGTCGCCAGTGCCTTCGCCATCGGACCAATGGAACAGGCCGCGGGTCACCGCGTTGTAAACGGGCTTGGCGGTTTTCAGCCAAAGACGGGCGGGCAGGCTTTTGGCGGCAAGGACGCGCCTTTCCTTCGGCGTCAGCAGGCTTGGGGCAAACGAACGCTTCTGCTTGAGGAGATGGCGCAGATCCTCATAGGCCATCAGGCGAAACAGCCCGTTTTTGCGGCGATGCGTGGAGGCAAGCTGAAAATCAATGACGGCGGCAAGGCCGTCCGGGGTCATCAGCCAGTTCTGCGGCTTGGCAAGGTCATTGTGGGTGATGCCCCGGCGGCGCAAATCGCGAAGCACGCGCCGGGCGTCGCGATAGAATTCGGCGTGCGCGGGGCGGGAGAGATGCAGCGGCGCGCCTTCGGTCCAGGTGCGGTAAAGGCCGTCGCGGTCGGTTTGCAGAATGTGCGGAACACCTGCAATGCCCTTTGCCACGGTGAGCGCCCGGATCTCCCTGCGCGCAAGCATCCATGCCAGCGGCTTTGCCCACCATGGTGCGGCGGAGACGATGCGGCGGATGATCTTGGCTTGCGGGACATCGGCGAAATGTCCGGTCACGGTTTCAGAAAAGATATCGCGTTTGAAAACCGTGTCCTGGATAAATTCGGCCATGTGTCTTTCCTCGAGCGGTGCGCTTAGCCGATAGCCGGTTTGGTGGCAACGATCTGATGGACAATTCTGCCGGGATTGGCTCATATCCGATGACAACTTGATTCAAGAAGACATGGGAAGCTGTTGAAATGGCGTTGAAACACATTCCCCAAGTGGCGCGCAACGCGGCGGGCATTCAAACGGCCATCGGCATATTGAAGCAACGCTATGGCGATCGTTTGCAAACGGGTGCGGACATAAGGCGCCAGCATGCGCATACAACGACCTACATACCGAACCAAGCGCCTGACGCGGTTTTGTTCACTGAGAGCGCACAGGACGTGCAGGATGTAGTGCGGGTTTGCGCGGACCATATTGTGCCGGTCATTCCATTCGGGGCGGGCACCTCGCTCGAGGGCCATCTCAATGCCCCTGGCGGCGGGATTTCGATTGATCTTTCCCGCATGAACAAGCTGCTGGCGGTCCATGCCGAGGACCTTGATTGCGTGATTGAACCCGGTATCACACGCAAGGCGCTGAATGAGCAATTGCGCGATACCGGCCTGTTTTTCCCCATTGATCCGGGCGCGGATGCAACACTTGGCGGCATGGCGGCCACACGCGCTTCCGGCACCAATGCGGTTCGCTACGGCACCATGCGTGAGAATGTGCTGGCGCTCAAGGCGGTGATGGCGGATGGCAGCCTGATCAGAACTTCGATGCGCGTCAAGAAGACCTCGGCCGGGTATGATCTGACGCGTCTTTTGGTCGGGTCGGAAGGGACACTGGGGATCATCACGGAACTGACCCTGAAACTTGCGGGCATTCCGCAAGCCATCTCCGGCGGAGTTTGTCCGTTTGCCTCGGTGGAGGCTGCCTGCAACGCTGTGATCGCCACCATCCAGTGCGGCATTCCGGTGGCGCGGATTGAACTCGTCAATGCGTTGCAAATGAAGGCAATGATCAACTATTCCAGGATCAACTATCCCGAAACGCCGTGTCTTTTTGTCGAGTTTCACGGCAGCCAAGCCTCGGTGCGCGAGCAGGCGGAGGAATTTGGCGGCATCGCGGCAGAATTCGGCGGCGGGCCGTTCGAGTGGACCGCCAACCCGGAAGACCGCGCCAGACTGTGGCAGGCCCGGCACGATGCCTATTGGGCGTCGCTCACCTTGCGGCCGGGGGCAAAAGGGATTTCAACGGATGTGTGTGTGCCGATTTCGCGTTTGGCCGAGTGTGTGGCGCAGACGGAGCGCGACGGCGCCGAGCACGGGTTGATCGCGCCCATTGTCGGCCATGCGGGTGACGGCAATTTTCACGTCCTCTTGTTGCTTGACCCGGAAAACCCGCAGGAAGTGATTGAAACCGAGGCTTTTGTCACCCGCCTGAACCGGCGTGCGCTTGACATGGAAGGCACGTGCACGGGCGAACACGGCATCGGACAGGGCAAGGTGCATTTCCTTGCCGGCGAGCTTGAATCCGCGCTTCCGGTCATGCGCAGCATCAAGCAATCGCTCGACCCCAAAAATATCTTGAATCCGGGCAAGATATTTGCCTGAGCGCATTTGCCCGAACACAATCGTCCGCTAGTCTCTTGCCATTGAGAACCGAAGGAGGGTTCGACCTCTGGCTCGATTGTTTGTCATCATCGGCGGACTTTTTGTGCTCCTTTTGACGGGAGCGCTGGTGGCGCCCTATTTCGTCGACTGGATGAACTACCGGTCGAACTTTGAGGTTGCGGCCAGCAAGATCCTCGGCCAGCCGGTCAAGGTCGAGGGCAAGGCGTCCGCCCGGCTGCTGCCGTTCCCGTCCGTCACTTTCGAGAACGTGCGGGTTGGCAATGATCCCCTGGAACCGGACATTACCATCGCGCAATTTTCGATGGACGCGGAACTCGCGCCGTTCCTGCGCGGTGAAGTGCTGATCTTTGACATGCGCATTGACCGGCCACGGCTGTTTGCCCGCGTATCGCCGGATCACAAACTGCTGTGGAGCCTCAAGCCACAAGCGCCGAAAGGGGTCGAATCCGTCAAGGTGGAGAGCCTGACAATCAGCGACGGCGCGATCGAGATTGATGACCAGTCAACCGGAAGGCTCGTTGTCGTTGATGCAATCAACGCCAATGTGTCAGCGGATTCGTTGACCGGACCCTGGCGTTTTGCCGGCGGCATGAATTTCAACGATGAAGAGATCGGCATCAGCGGCGCCACGGGCGAGCCTGACGAAAAGGGAAAGATCGCCCTTCGTCTTGCGATCAACCCAGTTCGCCGGTCCATGGTTATTGAAAGCGAAGGCCAGGTCCAGCTCATGGACGGGCCGCCTTCATATGACGGCACGTTCACCTTGCGCCCGGCCACGCTCATTGATCCCGCGGGTGTTGCTCTGAGGGACGGCGAGGGCAAGTCACAGGGCGCGCCTCAAAATGATCCTGCGTTTTCGATCAAAGGCGACTTTGAAGCCAGGTTGGACGGCTTGATGCTGCCCTCTTTCAGGTTCGAAACCGGACTGAGGGACAATCCTTACTTTGCTGACGGCTCCGGAAAAATTGCCTGGGGCCTTGCTCCACGCTTCGATATCGAAGCAAGCGGCGCGCAGATTTCGCTTGATTCGGTCGAGGACCAGCCGGAAACTTCTGGCGCCGCAGGGCTGGCCGCCAAAGTCGAGGCGCTGAGGTCGTTTCTCGATAAAGTGCCGTTTCCTCAAATTCCCGGCGAGATCAAACTGGCGCTGCCCGCAATTGTCGCCGGCAACACGACCATTCGTGACGTCGCACTCTCCGCTTCACCAGGCACAAACGCCTGGCGCATCCAGTCGCTGCGGGCGAGCCTGCCGGGAAGAACCAAACTCGAAGCTGACGGGGAACTGAGGCTGGGCGACGATTTCGGCTTCGCGGGCAAGTTGCTCGTGGCCTCCAATCAGCCTTCGGGATTGCTGAAATGGCTGACCGGCAGCAGCGGCGATGCCATCCGCCGCCTGCCGGCGGTGGGGTTTGACGCGCGCGTTCAACTGAGTACGCAAGCGCAGGTGTTCGAGAACATGGAAGTTGCGATCGGCAACACAAAGCTGACCGGACGGATGGAGCGGATCGACAGGGGCGCCAGGCCATCAATATCGCTCGCGCTGAAGGCAGAAGGCGCCGTTCTCGAAGACCTGACGGCGGTCACCTCGTTTTTTGTGACCCCGCAGGGTACAAACGGGTTTTCCGGGCAAGATATTGACCTCACTTTTTCCTCAGCGCCGCTGACTGCTTTTGGGATCGAGGCGGAACAGGTGGACGCTGCTGTGCGGCTGAAAGGCGACAGGCTTGATGTCGACAGGCTGCTCGTCACCGGCGTGGGGCAGGCATCGCTGTCGGCGACTGCCAAATTGTCTGCTTTTCCCGCAGCGCCGCAAGGAACAACCGACATTTCGCTGCTGACACCGGATGGCGCAGCGCTCTTGTCGATGCTTTCTCAAAGATTCCCGGCGGTCACGGTTTTCGGCGCGTCGGCTGACCGGGCGGCGCTTTATCCGGATCTGTTCGTCGATACAAAGATTGACGTTGTCGCCAGCGCGCTCGGACCAGCGGCAAGCCGGGAGGCGACCTTGAGCGTGGCCGCGACCTCCGGCGCGGGCATCTATTCGGCAACGGGCACCTTCAAGGGCGATTTTGAACGCATGGCGGAAGTTGCGGGATCGGTGAACGTGCAAGGACGGCATGACGACCCGTTGGCGCTGCTGGCCCTTGCCGGCATCGCAACGCTTCCGGTGGGAAGCCCCGCCTCAGTGTCATTCGAGATTGATGCCAATGGCTCTGCTGTCGATGGATTCGATCTGAACTCGAAAATCCGCTCGGACGATCTGGCCGGCTCTTTTTCAGGCAAGTTCTCCGGCATGTCACCGGGCATGTCATCGGGCATTTCCGGCAAGGGTCAACTGTCTTTGCAGTCGGCCGATATTGAGCCCTATTTCATGGCCGCGGGCGTGGCGTACCCGGATATGGGCAGCGGTCTGCCTGTTGACCTTTCGAGCGGGTTTGAGCTCAAGGGCGCGACCGCTTCGCTTTCGTCACTGGTTGGCAGCGTGGCTGGCACCGGCGTTGCGGCAGACATTTCGATAGACCGCGCGGGGACTATTGCGGCTATCGGCGGATCGGTCACACTCGACAGTCTGGACCTTGCCTGGCTTGGTGAGTGGATCCTGGGTCCAGGCGCGCTGGCTGGCGACGGGACCGCCTGGCCGGAAACGGAGTTTGCGACCGGGGGAATTGCCAATGTGCGCGGGGCGGTCGATCTCAAGTCGCGGATTGCCGGAATGCGATCGCTGGGCGAAGTGGCGGACCTGCGGGCCAAACTCGTTTTTGCCCCCGATGCCATCGCAATGCGCGATTTTGCCGGCGTGTATCTGGGCGGGACCCTGTCCGGCTCCCTGGATGTCAAGAATGACCGGGGAACAGCCTTGGTGAACGGCGCGATTTCCCTGCAGCGCTTCGCAGCCGAGAAATTGGTCGTGCAAGGAAATGTCTATGGTGTCGCCGACCTCTCGGGGAGCTTTACCGGGGCAGGCAAGACTGCGGGGAGCCTCACCGGCGCTCTGTCCGGCTCGGGAACGGCAAATGTCCGGGAACTGACAGTGGCTGGAATCAATCCGGATGGGTTTGCCGGAATTATCCGGAAGGTTGGCGATCGGGAGAAGGCTCCGGCCTACGCCGAGGTTCAGCAACTGGTCGAGGAAACTGTGCGCCAGGGTTCACTGACTTTAGGCGACAGGGAGTTGTCCTGGACGATGGCGGACGGCATTGTGCGGTTTTCGCCGCTTTCCGCCAAGGTGGTTGGCGGCACCTTCCAGGCATCAGCTCTTGCCGACCTTGGCAAACAGAGAGGGGAGGTCACCGGGCTGTTCGGTTATGATGCAGGCAGGGAGACCATCACCGGCGCAGAACCATTTGTTCCTTTCACCGTCAGTCTGGACGGCGCACGCAGCACTGCCGCGTTTAATGCCGAGCCGATGGAGCAGTTTTTGACGCAACGCGCGCTTGAGCGCGAGCAAGCAAGGGTCGAGGCGCTGCAGGATCAGTTGCTCGAAAAGCAGCGTCTGCGGCGTGAGGCCCGGCTGTTCGACTATCAAGCGGAAGTGCGGCAGCGGATGGAATTGGAACGCTTGCGGGCCATTGAGGAACAGCGGGTGCGCCAGGCCGTGCGCGACACGCAGCGCGTTCTTGCCGAGGCGCAGGCGAAGAAAGAGGCGGAACAGCGCGCCAAAGAGGCCGAGGCCGTCAGGCTCGAAGAGGAGGCAATGAAACGGGCGGCGGAAGCAGCCGCCTCTCAGCCACCGCAACCGTCAACGGCCCCACAGGCGCCGCTCCAACTGGAGCTCGATCAGAACATATTCGGGAACAGCAACGCCATTGGCAAGGCCTTGCAAGATCTGCAGCTGGATACACCGCCGCTTCAGTGATTGCGGTCAGGAAACTCCCGCGGCCGGTTTTGAACGCACCCAGTTGAGAACGGCAATGCGCAATGCCGAGGAAAGGTTCGCCTCGCGCGGTCTGCTTTCGTCGATTTCCACGATCAGGGACGCCAGCGGTTTGTCTTTCGCTTTTGCCATGTCAGCCAGAGCGTCGAAGAACGGGTCTTCGAGCGAAAAGCTGGTGCGATGACCCCGGATCGAAACCGAGCGCTTTCTGACCACGCTCACTGGCCGTCGTCCGCCCGGTCCGGCAATTTGTGCTGGTCGAGATGCAGAGCGGCCTGCGTGTCGCGGCGGCGCTGTTCTTCGCGCGCAGCTTTTGGCCTGCCGAACTGCGTCCGGTTTTGAGCGGCGGATTTCTCCGCCATCTCTTTGATCTGGCGCTTTCGCCGAACTCGCAGGTTGACGACATCACCCAATTTGCGCGCTCACTTGTTTTTTCGGAACGAATCCAGCGAGACAACATCGGCCATCGGGCGCGATTCGTCAGAGGTCTCACCCTGTTCGGCAGCCTTGGCCACTTCCGCCGCCGCCTTTTTCGTTTCGGCCCGGGCCTTTGCGCCGGGCTTCGGCTTGGCGGCTTCGAGCTCCGTCACGGGGCGCACGATCACTTCCGATGTCTCAGGCTGCTCTTCGAGCTTGACCTCAAACTCAAGCTCGAAATTGACCGAGGGATCATAGAAACCGCGAACGGCGGCGAAGGGAATGCTGAGGCGCTCGGGCACCTCGCCGAAAGACAGGCCGACCTCGAAATAGGTATCGTTGACCTCCAGATCCCAATACTGGTGCTGGATCACGATCGTCATTTGCTCAGGGTACATTTCGCGCAAACGGTTGGAAACGCGCACGCCGGCCGCGTGCGTCATGAAGGTGATGAAGAAGTGATGATTGCCGGGAATGCCTGTGCGCGAGACTTCGCCGAGCACTTTGCGGATGACGCCGCGCAGTGCTTCCTGCGCGAGGATATCGTAGCGGATGAGGTCTTGCGACATATGAGCCGGAGTCCCTGCGTCAATGAGTTTTCACAGATCGGTTTAGCTGTGCTTTGACTGCGCGTAAACTGGCAAAGTGCCGGATCGTCTTTGTCGCTGAATTGGGAAGTGGAGGTTTCTGTTGCCAGGTACCTCCGGACCCCGCTTGAACCTGCGACAGCTCAAGGCTTGATTTGAAGTGTCACACCGCCATTAGGCAGCGAGACGTACTTCCGCATAGTTGTCATTTGCAACTAAGTTGTCAGCCCGATAACGGTGGTACAATGCCGGGCAAAAACACGATTTTTACACCCTCGTCGATCCTGTTTCGCCCCCGCCAGAAACCAGCAACCTTGCCGGTGACCTGAGTTCTGGTGGAGGCGCCGGGTACCGCCCCCGGGTCCGAATGGTTTATTGTATCGGCCATTTATCGCCATAGCCGGCAAGCCGGCGCGGCTAATGTAGGACGGCTTGCGCTGATTTGAAAGGGGGGGCGATGGCAAATCGACCCCGGGATTGACTTATTCGTAAACGTAGGAAACATAACCCGCCGAAGCGGGGCGGCAAAAGAACTACCCAAGGTAGCATGAACGCCCGTTCGAAGTGAAATTTCAGGAACTTACCAGTTTGGGGAGACAAACATGTCCGATTATCTGACTGACGTGCGGCGATATGATGCCGGCGCCAACGAAGAGCACGTGAAGAAGATCGTGAAGCATCTTGGCATTGCGTTGCGCAACAAGGATTCGTCGCTCGTTGCCTGTTCCGATCAGGCCGAACTCGACCGCGTCCGCGAGAAATGGTGCGTCAAGAAGTTCGGCGCGACCGATGGGGCAAAGAGCGACAAGATCATCGCCAAAGTCTGCGAGACGATGAGCGCCGACAAATCAAAAGGCCGGGTGACCTTTTACTACCTCGTGGCCAAGCATCTCGGCACGCTCGGCGCCTTGTAAGAGCCGTCAGACAATCCTCACTGCGCGCCTTGCGGCGCAGCAGTCTCGGTTTCAAATCCCCTTCGCGTGACCACGCCCGGGGGATTTTTCTTTTTGCGCTGCAGGAAGCCTCTATAGTGGCGTCCACGAATCGGGAGATTTCGTTGCAGCAATATCATTCCTTGCTCCGCCATGTTCTGGACAATGGCAGCGACCGCGCTGACCGGACGGGAACCGG
>JANNRN010000008.1:0-5177 GCA_031401375.1 Phyllobacteriaceae bacterium
TGAACGGGATACGCGGCAGCATCTTCTTCAAATCGCTGGCAAAGCGGGTTCGATACTCCGCCGAGTGCAGCACTCCATAGACGTAGTAAAAGATGTCTTCTTTCGTAAGCTTTGACTCCCTCCTTGGGGGGAGATGTCCGGCAGGACAGAGGGGGGTGCAGCGGTCCCGAAGATGTTATTTCGGCGCTGAAATCGTCGTACCGTCCGCGCCAAAGAACACACGCTTGCTGGAGAGCGGCGTTGCATGAACGATCTCGTCAACCGAATAGGCCGCTTCGCCGTTTTCGCGGACGGTAATCAGGCCGGCGTCGGCCAGATCAAGATAGATGTTGGTGTCGGCGCCGAGATGCTCGACATGCACGACCTTGCCTTTCCAGTCACCCTTGTTGCGATCGATGACGAGGTGCTCGGGGCGGATGCCGAGTGTGGCGGCGCCCGACACCCCGACCTTTGCCGCCTCGACGAAATTCATCTGCGGCGAGCCGATGAAGCCGGCAACGAACTTGTTGGCCGGATTGTTGTAGAGTTCCATCGGCGAGCCGATCTGCTCGATCTTGCCGGCGTTGAGGACGACGATCCGGTCAGCCAGCGTCATTGCCTCGACCTGGTCATGCGTCACATAGATCATGGTGGCGCCAAGTTCGCGGTGGAGGCGGGCGATCTCAAGACGCGTGTTGACGCGAAGGGCGGCGTCAAGGTTGGACAGCGGCTCGTCGAACAGGAACAGCTTGGGTTCACGCACCAGCGCGCGGCCGATGGCGACGCGCTGGCGCTGGCCGCCGGAAAGTTCAGCGGGACGGCGCGCCAGATACTGATCCAGCGACAGCATGGCGGAGGCCTTGGCGACACGCGCCTCCACTTCAGCGGCCGGCGCGCCGGCCTGCTTGATGCCAAGGCTCATATTGTCCTTGACGGTCAGGTGCGGATACAAGGCATAGGTCTGGAACACCATGGCGATGCCGCGTTTGGCGGGCGGGGTGAGCGAGACTTCCTCGCCGTCAATGATGACCGAACCGTCGGACTTGTCTTCAAGCCCGGCAATGATGCGCAGAAGGGTGGATTTGCCGCAGCCGGAAGGGCCGACAAAGATCACGAACTCGCCGTGTTTGACCTCAAGATCAATGCCTTTGAGGATTTCAACCTTGCCAAAGGACTTGCGGATATTCTGAAGTGTCAACGAGCCCATTTTCTGAATCCTTTCAAAGATCAATGGCGCGGCCGGTGCGCACGCTTTCGTCCGCGGCCAGACAAATTCTCAGTGATTGAACAGCGTCATCCATGTGACGCGACAGGTCGATGTTGTCGCGGATGGCGCTGAGCACATAGGCCTGCTCGCGGTCGCAAAGGCCCTGATGATCGGGCTCGCCCTCCATCGAGATGAGGTCATCGCCTTTGGTGAAATTGCGAGAGGCGTCGATGGCCGCATGATGACGGCGAATGAGCGAGGTTTTGGTGTGGGTATCGATATCGTCGGACTTGGCGCGCTCGTCCACCAAAATGGACAGGCAGCCATTCGGCGAAATCACGTCTTTGACGAAAAAGGCGGTTTCCGACACCATCGGACCCCAGGCCGCTTCATACCAGCCGAGCGAGCCGTCATCAAAGAGCACCTGCAGGTGGCCGTAATTATACATGTCCGGCGCGATCTCGTTTGACAATCGCAGGCCCATGCCGCGCACCTGTTTTGGCTTGGCATCAGTGATCTGGCACATGACATCGACATAGTGGACGCCGCAATCAACGATCGGCGACGTCGTCTTCATCAATTGCTTGTGCGTATCCCATTTGGCGCCGCTCGACTGCTGGTTAAGGTTCATGCGGAACACGTACGGGCCGCCCAGCGCCCTCGCCTCGGCAATCAGGCGTATCCACGAGGGATGGTGGCGCAGGATATAGCCGATGACGAGCTTGCGATTGTTGGCCGTGGCGCAAGCGACCACCCGCTGCGCATCGGCGACTGTGGTTGCCATCGGCTTTTCGAGAAACACGTGGCAGCCGGCTTCCATCGCAGTGATGGCGTATTCGGCGTGGCTGTCGGAGTAAGTGTTGATCGAGGCGAGATCCGGCTTGAACTCGGCCAGCGCCGCCTTGAACTCAGGGCGGGTGGTGTAGCCGTGAAGAGCCGGGTTGAGCTCAACCTTCGAGCGGTTGACCAGGGCCAGAACCTCAAAGCCCGGGTTGTTGTGATAGGCAAGCGCGTGGCTCTTGCCCATATTGCCAAGACCGGCAACGAGAACGCGGACCGGGTCGCTCATTTGACCGCTCCAGCGGTCAGGCCGCGGATAAGCTGGCGCGAGAAGATGGCGTAGAGGACGAGGACCGGCAGGATCGCCAGCGACAGGGCCGACAGCACCGCATTCCAGTTGGTGACGAACTGGCCGATGAACACCTGAGCGCCAAGGGTCACTGTCTTGGTCTCCTCGGCAGGGGCAAGGATCAGCGGGAACCATAGATCATTCCAGATCGGGATCATCGAGAACACCGCGACCGTCGCCATGGCCGGACGCACCAGCGGCAGAACGAGCTTGAAGAAGATGGCGTATTCGGAAAGCCCGTCAATGCGGCCGGCATTTTTCAGATCGTTGGAAACCTGGCTCATGAACTCGGACAGGATGAAGATCGCCAGCGGCAGACCCTGCGCCGTATAGACGAGGATGAGCGCGGTCAGCGTATTGACGAGGCCGGCCTGCACCATCATTTGCAGAATGGCGACAGTGCCGAGCCGGATCGGAATCATGATGCCGAGCGCCAGGTACAATCCCATCCATTTGTTGCCGCGGAACTTGTATTCGGACAGCGCAAACGCGGCCATGGCGCCAAACAGCAGGATGAAGAACAGGGAGACCACCGTCACGGTCATGCTGTTGCGGAAATAGAGGAAGAAATCGCCCTGGGCGATGACGGTCTGGTAGCCTTCCAGACTGAAGGTTTCGGCGTTCGGGAATGCCAGGGGCGAGCCGAAGATCGCGGCGCGCGACTTGAAGGAATTGATGACAACCAGAATGACCGGAAAGAGGCACAGCAACGTGTAGCCGGCAAGCACGGCATGGGCGCTGATCGAGCGGGCGGGGGAACGGCTGGCAATGCTCATGATGGCACCTCAGAACTGGTAGCGGCGCAGCCGCGTCTGGACGAAGAAGAGATAGACCGACACGCCGGCCAGAATGATCAGGAACATCACCGACGCGATGGTTGAACCCATGTTGGGGTCGCCGATCTGCAGCTGGAAGCCGAAGAAAGTGCGGTAGAGGAATGTGCCCAAAATGTCGGTGGCATAGTTCGGCCCGGCGAGCGCGCCCTGCATCGTGTAGACAAGGTCAAAGGCGTTGAAATTGCCAACGAAGGTGAGGATCGAGATGATGCCGATGGTTGGCAGGATCAGCGGCAGCTTGATCTTCCAGAATTGCGAGGCGCCGGTGATGCCGTCACATTCGGCGGCTTCCAGCACTTCTTCGGGAATGGAAAGCAGGGCGGCGTAAATCAGCATCATCGGGATGCCGACGAATTGCCAGACCGAAACCAGCGCGACGGTGGTCAGCGCATAGGCTTCCTTGCCGAGCCATGGAGCAAACAGGCTTTTCAGACCGATGGCGTCGAGCAGGTTTGGCGCAACACCCCAAATCGGCGAAAGGATGAGTTTCCAGATGAAACCGACGATCACGAATGACAACAGCGTCGGCAGGAAAATCGAGGTGCGGTAGAAGCCGCGAAGACGGAGTTTCGGGTTGGACAGCAGCGCCGCCAGAAGAACGCCGATCGGGTTCTGCACCAGCATGTGAATGACGAAAAACCAGCAATTATTGGCGAGCGCGTTCCAGAAAGACGCCGACCAGCGTTCATCGCCGAACAGGGTGCGGAAATTGTCGAGACCTGAAAATGCGCCCTCCTTGAAGAACGACATTTGCAGCGTGCCAAACAGCGGCAGGATCATGATCATCGTATAGACCGCGATGGCGGGAGCCAGAAAAACTCCGATATGCCAGCGCAGAGCTGGACGGGCATTTGCAGCAACGGCCATCTTGTCCTCCCCTTGTCAAATGATCGACTTTTGCAGCGAAGCTCAGCGCTGCCCCTCATCCGGCCCGTTCGGGCCACCTTCTCCCCATGAGAATGGGGAGAAGGAAATTGCGCCGCCGCAGTCCCCTTCTCCTCCGTTCTTACGGGGAGAAAGCGCCCCCAACTTCGACAAGCTCAGGAGGGGCGGATGAGGGGCAGCGCCGGGGTTGGAGCGAAACCTACTTCGCCATCATCGGCTTGTACCAAGAGGCCAAACCGTCCTGCAGGCGCTTGCCGGCAACTTCGGGGGTCTCGGTGCCCTTGATGACGTTGGCGGAAGCATTCCACGTTTCGTTTTCAAGGTTCGGCGTGCCGCGCGACAGGATCTGGTAGGTCGAGCGGATCGACGATTTGCACTTGGCGCGCCAGGAGATGAATTCCTGCGCCAGCGGATCGTCAAGCTTCACGGCTTCGTTCGACAGCGGGAAGAAGCCCGGCAGAGCGTTTGCGTAGAGAGATGCAAACTCGGCTGAGGCGACCCAGTTGAGGAACACTTTGGCCTGATCCGGATGCGCGGACTTGGCGTTCATGCCGACGGCGATGTCGGTATGGTCGGAAATGTAGCATTCATCGCCGGCATTGGCGACGGGCGGGTTGAAGGCGCCCATCTTGAACTTTGCCTGCGTGTTGAAGCCGGTGATTTCCCAAGAACCAGCCGGATAGACAGCGGCGCGGCCAAGGGTGAACAGGTTCTGGCTGTCCGGATAGGTCTGGGCTTCAAAGCCGTCGCCGAGATAATCCTTCCACTTGGCAAGTGCGGCGAACGGGGCCACCCATTGCGCATCGGTCAGCTTCTGTTCGCCCTTGATCAGCGCGTTGCGGCCTTCCTCGCCCTTCCAATAGTTCGGGCCAATATTGTTATAGCCCATTGTGGCGGCTTCCCACTGGTCATTGGTGCCCATGGCCATCGGGATGAAGGTGCCGTCCGCCTTGATCTTGTCGAGCGCGGCAAAGAACTCCGCTTCGGTGGCCGGTGCGGCAATGCCGAGCTTGTCGAAGGCGTCCTTGTTGTAAATGAAGCCGTGGATAACGGAGGCCATCGGCACGCAGAACGGGTTGGCGCCATCGTCGGTGATCCAGGCGGATTTGGCGACGTCGGAGAAGTTCTTCATGCCGTCGAG
>JANNRN010000009.1:0-14792 GCA_031401375.1 Phyllobacteriaceae bacterium
CTTTCTTCCCGTCATTTTGTTCTGGGCGTTTGCCATCATGGTACGCCGGGCGCAGGAAATGCGCATTGCCGCGCAAACCATGGCGGAAGCCGCCTTCCGGCTGGTCGAGCCGGAATCGCTTGGCCAGGAACGCGTCATGACTGTCGGTCAGGCTGTGCGCCGCGAAGTCGCCGCCATGAGCGAGGGCATTGAACGCACGCTCGCGCGCGCCGCCGAACTGGAAACACTGGTCCACAGTGAAGTCTCCGAAATCGAGCGCGCCTATACGGACAATGAAGTGCGGATCCGCTCGCTGGTCGAGGAACTTGGCCATGAGCGCGATTCCGTCATTTCGCACGCCGACCGCGTCCGCGCCTCCATCGCCAGCGCCCACGAACAGCTGCGCGATGAACTCTCGCAGGCAAGCGACCTGATCCGCGAGAATGTTCTCAATTCCTCCACCCAGTTGACGCTTGCCATCAACCAGTCCGGCGACTCCCTTGTCGACCGCATTTCTGACAGCGGCAGCAAAATCCACTCGACCATCGAGGCGCGGTCCGACGAGATCGCCTCGCGCATGGTGACTTCCGGCGAAGCGTTCGCCTCGCTTATCGACATGCGGATCGCCAAGATGGACGATCAGGCGGATTTCGTCACCCGGGCGCTCGCCGGCTCCTTCGAGAGCCGCGAACAGGCAATCACGGCACTGTTCAACACCGCGTCGCAGAAATTCTCCAACTCGATCGGCGAACGCTCCGACCAGATTGTCGGGCAGTTGAGCTCGATAACCGCCAATCTTGGCGAAGTGCTGCATGGCGGCGCCCACGAGATGCTGGGCCTGGTCAACACATCCACCCAGAACCTGACCAGTGAGATCAACTCGCGCATTTCGACTTTGGAGACGGCCGTGTCGGCGCGTGGAAATGCGCTGATCACGGAGTTCGAAACAAGGGCTCACGCGCTGGACCAAGGCACCGAGCGGCTGAACGCAGCGCTCGACGCGCGCGCCAGAATGATCAACGAAACCTTGCTGGAACGCTCAAAGGACATTTCACGCACTTTTGCCGACGGTCAGGAAAAGAGCCTCGCACTGCTTGCCGAGACCCGCACCGGCATCCAGGGAAGCCTTGTCGAACAGACCGAAGAGCTTCGCCGGGTTCTCGATGATCGCATCACGGAAATCCGCCGCACGATCAATGACGGCCATCAGTCAACCGCGGACCTTTTGAAAGACACACAGAGCGGTCTCAAAACCGGCCTCGGCGCATTCACTACCGAAGTCGGCTCGCTGCTCGACGCGCGCCGCGCGGCTTTTGAGGGTTCCTTGACTGTCGCCCGTGACGCCATCCAGGCCGACCTGGTGCGAACAGAAGAATTGCTCAGCAATGTGGGCACAGGAATCAGCAACAATCTCAACAACTTCACGTCGAGTTTTGATTCTGTTTACGAGACCCGGCGCTCCCTCTTCGAAACATCTCTCCAAGGCGTGCGCACCGGTCTGCAGGCTGACCTTGCCCGCGCCGAGGAATTGCTCAAAGACGCTGGAACTGACATTCGCGACACAATCGGCGGCTTTTCCGATGATCTTGGTTCAGTCTTCGAAGCCAAGCGCGCCGCGCTCGAACGCTCGCTCGACGGCGCGCAAACGCGGCTTATCGCCGACCTTTCCCTCACAGAATCCCTGTTCACCGACGCCGGCGCCACAATGCAGTCCAATGTTGAAAACTTTGCGTCAAAGGTCGATTCGATCCTCGACACCCGCGCCGGCGCTTTTGAAAAGTCGTTTGCGGCCGCCGCGTCCGGTCTTTCCGCCGACCTTTCCCGCACAGAATCCCTGTTCACCGACGCCAGCGCCGCGATCCAGTCCAATGTCGGAAACTTCGCCGCAAAAGTTGATTTGATCCTCGATACACGCACAGACGCCTTCGAAAGGTCATTTGCGGCGGCAGCATCCGGCATTGAGGTCGACCTTTCGCGCACGGAAGAGCTGCTTTTGCGCTCGACGTCGGGCATTCAGGGCGAGTTCGCGAACTTTACCGACAACCTCGATTCCATTCTGGACGAAAAGCGCACCGGCTTTGATTCAACGCTCGCCGAGGCCAAGAGCAGCATCGAAGCCAATCTGGCCCGCACAGAGGAAATACTGGCGCGCGCCCAGAGCGGCCTCCTCGAGAATTTCGACGGTTTCACCGACAATCTCGACAAAATGCTTGAAGGCAGGCGTGCTTCCCTGTTCGGCACACTCGACGACGCAAGGGTCACTTTCGCCTCGGCGATCAGCGATGATCTTGACCGGATTTCGATGACAAGGTTGGATATCGAGACCGTTCTGCGCAGCGAACTGGAAAAGATCGACAGCGCATTCGCTTCCCAGACCGGCGCCATTGAAGAGCGCACCTCCACCATGCGCCGCGCGCTTGAAATGGGTGTTGAAGCCGTTCGCAAAGTGCTCGAATCGAGCGCTGGAACGGTCGCAGCCACCCTGCGCGACAAAGTGCGCGAAGCGGCCGACGATCTGTCCGGAGAAGCAATACGCGCCAGCGAAAATCTCGAACTGCGCAGCGGCGAGTTCATCGAGCGCGTTGACGAGCGCATTGCCGAGACGGAAGCCCGGCTTGCATCACGCACCGAAACGCTCACGAGCGGCGTCATCGGCGCGCTCGACGAGGCGGACCAGCGCATCATGGCGCGTGTCCACCAGGTCTCCGCCGAGCTTGACGCGCGCGCTGGCGAAGTGGAACGGCGCCTTGCTTCAAGCGTCTCCGTCTCCGCAGACAGTCTTTCAGCGCTTAACGAACGGATTTCCGAACAGGCTGAGCAGACAGCCCAGGCATTCGAAGAACGCACCACGTCCCTTGCCTCGATGCTGGACGAGCGGACCCGCGAGATTTCGCGGATTCTGGATGAAACAGCGCAGCCCCTCGCCGACCGCATGGCCGAAAGCGGCCTGACTGCGGCCGCGCAGCTCGAAGAGGCAACGCGTGCGGCAACGGAACGCCTGCGCCGTGAAAATGCGGCTTTGGTTCAGTCGCTGGCCTCGCGCACGTCAGAAACGCTTGCCGCCATGGATACGGCGCGCACCGAACTTGAGACCGGCATTACCGATCTCATAGATCGCCTGTCGGCCTCCAACATGAATCTCGGGCAGTTGATCGACCTTGCCGCAAACAGTCTCGGCAGCGTTGATCAGCGCATCAGCGAAACCTCAAACACGCTTGCCGCGACATCTGCGACACTCTCGGAAAATGCCGAGAAAGCCACCAGCGCCATCTCGACCTCCAACCGCATTCTGGAGACGAATGTGCACCGGCTCGCGGATGTTTCCTCCAATACGCTCAAGGAAGTCGCGTCCATCGCCAGCCGCTTTGACGAGCATGGCCGCGTGCTTGCCTCCGCCTCTGATCTGCTCAACGCGGCCCAGGCGAGCCTTTCGACAACGCTGGAAGACCGTCAGTCCGCCTTGCAGACCCTTGCCATTGGCCTTGTGCGCAAATCGGAAGAGATCGAGAACACGCTGCGTTCATTCGAGAGCCTCGTCACTTCCGCCTTTGACCGGGCTGAAACCAAATCAATCGATTCGTCGGAAAAAATCCGCACCACCGTCACCGATATCATCGAGCAGGCAACCGGGCGCTTCGCTGATGCGACCGAAGAAATGCGTGGAACGGCAGCCTCTATCCGCGCCGAACTTGAAGCAACGCGCACCGAGTTGAAGCGCGGCGTGATGGAACTGCCTGAAGAAACCCGCGAATCGACGGCCAAGATGCGCCGCGCCGTCTCCGAGCAGATCAACGCGCTGAAGGAACTCTCGGACATCGTCGCAAAGTCCGGACGCATGTATGACGCCTCGCCTTCGCAAGCCGAGCAGCGCATTGCGCCAGCCCCGGCTGAGTCTGCGTTGCGGCTGCGCCCCGCCCCTCCCTTGCCCGCCGAAGCGCCTGCGCTGCGCGGGTCAATTGATGCCGGCGTCACTCCGGCTCCGCGCCCTGTAGCCGCGGCGCAGCCTCCGGCGGGCACTGCCGCGGCCGCCAAGCAAGCAGGCTGGGTATCGGATCTTTTGCGCCGCGCCTCAACTGAGGAAGACGCGCCGGCGGTGAGCGAGCCCCGTCCGGCGCTGCATGTGGTCGAATCGTTGAATTCCCTGTCGGTGGACATTGCCCGCGCAATTGATCACAACGCCTCGGTCGAATTGTGGGAGCGCTATCGCCGCGGCGAGCGCAATGTATTCACGCGCCGCCTGTACACCATCAAGGGCCAGCAGACGTTTGATGAAATCCGGCGCAAGTATCAAACCGACTCCGATTTCCGCGGCGCCGTTGACCGCTATGTCACCGATTTTGAAAAGCTCTTGCAGGATGTGGCCGCCAACGACCGGGATTCCATCATGACGCAGACCTATCTGACGTCGGATACCGGCAAAGTCTATACGATGCTGGCCCATGCCAGCGGGCGCATCCGCTGAGAGCGGGATCGTTTCAAATGGAGACCAGGCCTTCGCTTTGAGGCCCAAGTTGGAACAGAAACAGGCGGCTGCCTGTCAATGGATCCGCTCATCACTCGGCGCCCCCTCAAGGCGTCATCGTCACGGCATGGATCCCGGATTCCGCTGCGCGGCTCCGGGATGACGAAGGGATTGGGGTCGAAACCAGACCTAACAGCCTACGCGTGCCACGGCCCATTTTCACTTTCGTCATCCCGCAATTGCGCAGCAATATCCGGGATCCATGCCTCGATGGTTGAACACATATCCTGTGTAGAGGCCGCGGTTCCATTTGAGACGATCCTGCTCTAAAATTCGCTCAGCAGGGCGAGGTCTCAAAAGGTGCCTCAGATGTTCTTGCCGGCCCAGGCGACCAGTTCCGCTGTCACTGACGAGAACGCCTGATCCAGCGCCGCCACAAATCCGTCGGCGCCGCTTGATGCCTTCACCGAGGCGGTGAACGTTTTCGTGCTGCGTACGACCCCGTTGCGGTCATTGAGGAGTTTTGCGCCAATCTCGACAATTGCAACGCCGTTCTCGACGCCAAATGCCCGAATGTCGGTAATGATCTGATAATCGATGGCAAGGCCCTCGCCGGGCCGCCCGACGCCGCCAATGCGGCCGGATCGCTCAAACGCCTCGATCAACCGCGCCTGAACGATTTTCGGCAGCCTGTCGCTCCATTGCGCGCCAGCGAGATACTCGATCTGTGAGGAGCCCGCGCGCACGACGATGTTCTCGCTGTCCAGCGCCTTCAAAGCCTGCGGTTCCGTCACCAGCACCTGGACCTTCGCCTTGCGCGGACCTGATCCAACAGCACCCGCGCTCGTCAGGTCATAGGTATCGAGCGCCTTGGCGCCGCCAAGCGAGCCGCAGCCACCCAGCGCGAGCATTAGCGCCAGGCAAGCATGTGTCATTGGTTTTCGACTAGATTCCACGCGCAACGCACCCGATTCCCGACGGCAATGTATCCGCATCAGCTTTAGAAGCGCTGTATGTTCTGTCAACGGCGCGCGCGCCCATCTGTGCGCGGCACGCTGTCTGTTCCACCGAAAATCAGCCGTTGGGGGTTGCGCTCGAGATTGGATATCGCAGATTCAATGCGCGAGATCGACCGGCGGCTGTCCTGCACAGCAGCCTGGATGTCATTCAGGCCCCTGCCCGAGAAATTCGCAAGGCCGCCGGTGATTTCTCCAAGACGTGAGTTAAGCGTATCGGCAACCTTGCGAAAAGCGGCGAGCGTGGTGCGCGCCTCCTCGGCAAGTTTGGGCGCCTCGCCCTCGCTATCGCCGAGGAACGCATCAACCTTCGCCAGGACGCCATCTAATCTTACTCTGGTCTGGTTGAGCTGTCCGGTCAGGTCTTTGACATTGGTGACAATCGCGTCGATATCGTCCGCGCGGCCACCGAATTTCGTCGAAACTTTTGAAATGTCGTCAATGGCCGTGCGCGCCGTTTTGCTCGCCGCTTCGATATTGTCGAGCGCACTCGCGACCTTGGCCGGATCAGCCGCGGCAACCAGTTTGTCGACTTTTTCAAGTGATCTGGACGCTGTCCCGGTGAATTGCCCGAACTGCTTCACGCCCGTTTGTACGTCGGCGACAAGCTGGTCGATCTTGCCGGAGGATTTAGCCAGGTCGTTTGAGATTTTCTCGGCATTTGCAAGGATGGTGTCCACCTTGGTGCGATCAACGCTTTTCAGCAGATCTTCCGCCGCCGTCAGGGTCGAATCGAGCCGGCCCGACACATCGCCAAGCGTCTTGGACAATTCGCCGACATTGGTGAGAAACAGATCAATGTTCTCACCATTTCGCGCCAGCGCGTCAGAAAAACTTCGCGCGTTCGCCACCGTCTGCGACAAAGGCTCCTCGTTCTCGTCAACAAACTTCTCCAGCGAAACAAGGATCCGGTCAGCGCGCGCCGTGATTTCCTGCGCCTTGTCGATGAGATTGTTGACGGCGCCGGGATCGGCCTCGATACGCGCGATGCTGCCGTCGTTTGCCGCCTTTTCAAGGATGTTCTGCTCGGTGGGATCGCCCCCTTTCAATTCCACATAGGCCTGACCGGTCAATCCCTGGAAACCAAGCGTCGCCTTTGTTTTGGGCGTGATGGGCGTTGAGCGGTCCACTTCCGTCAGGACAATGACAACAGCCGGATCCTTGGCGTCAACGGAGAGGCGCCGCACATCGCCAACCCTGATACCGTTGAACAGAACCTGGCTTCCAACCGCAAGTCCGGTGACTGAGCCTGGAATTCTGATCTCCAGCGGCACAACATTTTGCGAGTCAGTTCCGCGGGCAATCCAATAGATGAACGCAAACGAGGCGAGCAGGACCACCATCGTTACGATACCCACGAGGACGTAATTGGCCTTGGTTTCCAATGCGGGTTCAGTCCCTCGGCTTGATCATGCGGGCGCGGGCCCCGCGAAAGTAGGATTTGATCCAGGGATCTTCGGATTTGAGCATCTCGTGAATCGTTCCCTGCATGAGCACCTTCTTGTTTCCGAGCACAGCGATTCGGTCGCAAGCGGAAAACAGAGTATCCAGATCATGTGTCACCATATAGACCGACAGGCCCAGTGTATCACGCAAATTCACAATCAGTTCATCGAAATTGGCAGCGCCAATCGGATCCAGCCCGGACGTCGGCTCATCAAGAAAGACAACATCCGGATCCAGCGCCAGCGCCCGCGCCAACGCCGCGCGCTTGATCATGCCGCCGGAAAGCTCTGACGGATAAAGCGCCGCGCTGTCTGGTTCGAGGCCAACGAGCGATAATTTGAAATAGGCAAGCTCCGCCATCAGTTGCGGGTCGAGATCAAGGTATTCGCGCATCGGCACCATGATGTTCTCCAGCACCGTCAGCGCCGAGAACAGGGCGCCGTGCTGGAACAGGACGCCCATACGCATGTCGATCCCGATTTTCTCGGCCTCGTCGACTTTTCCCAGATCCTTGCCGAAAACCAGAATGGTGCCCGACTGTCGCTTGTTGAGACCGAGAATTGTTCGAAGGAGCACCGACTTGCCTGATCCGGATGCGCCGACAAATCCGAGAATCTCACCTCGCCTGACGTCAAGGGAGAGTCCGTCAAGCACCACCCTTTCTCCAAACGCCACCTTGACGTCGCGCACCTCGATAAGCGCTTCACCCTTGATTGCACTGCGAGGTTTGCTCTTGATTGCCGGTGCTTTGCTTTTCATGACGGCCTCAAAAATCAATTGCCGCGTAAAACATGGCAAACAGGCCATCGACGACGACGACGACGAAAATGGCCTTCACCACGGAAGCCGTGACGCGCAGGCCGAGTGATTCCGCACTGCCCCCGACTTTCATACCTTCCGAAGACGCCACAATTCCAATGATCAGCGCCATGAACGGCGCCTTGATCAGACCGGCAAAATAGGTGGTCAAATCAACGACTTCATGCAGGCGGCTAATGAAAGCCGAAATCGAGATGTCCGAATAGGACTGTGCCACAAGCGCCGCGCCGACAAGCGCCGCCACGTCCGCAACAATTGTCAGGAGCGGCAGTGCAATAACGAGCGCCACCAGGCGCGGGAAAACCAGCACACCGATCGGATTGAGCCCGATCACAGTGAGCGCGTCGATTTCCTCGCGCATTTTCATCGAACCGATTTCGGCGGTGATGGCGCTTCCGGACCTGCCTGCAACCATGATTGCGGTCAAAAGCACGCCAATCTCGCGCAGCACCAGCACGCCGACGAGATCAACAACGAAAATCTCCGCCCCGAAATAACGCAACTGGAACGCGCCCTGCTGCGCAATGATCGCGCCGATGATCGACGACATCAAAATGATGACCGGCAGCGCCCCCACCGCCATCCGGTCGAGCTGATGCACGATCGCCGCAAAAGAGACACCGTGGCTGCGGCCATGTTTCATCTGCCCGCCGCGCACGGTCGCGCCGAGAATATGCATCGAGAGGAAAAAGTCCTGCCTGAAGTCAATTGCTGCCCGGCCAACCGTCCCGAACGCGCGGGCGACGGGCGAGCGGCCCTCGGTCAGACTGCCCTCGACCTTGGTGGATGGAATCTCTGCCGCCGAATCCAAGAGCACCTTGTGCTGCTTGGTTGCACCCTTGACCGTAACGGCAAAGCCTTGCGCGGCGGCGGCACGCCCCAGCCGCTCGATCAGCCAGGCGCCTGCCGTATCGAGATCTGCGACGCCCGAAAGGTCAAACGTCAGCGCGCCGGACACCTTTTTTTCGAGCTGGCGCATCTCAATGTCCACCGGTGCAACGGTCTGCGTTGTCCACAGGCCCGACAAGGCAATGATCAACTGATCGCCCTTCACATCAGCGCTGACAGCGGGCTTGGCGCCTTCTGCGCTGCCTATCGCTGAGTCGGTTGGTTCATTGGCCATGTGTCGATGCTTAGTCTTCCAACTTCACCATGTCACTTATACTACTTCGCCTATCCACGATTCGAATGGGCGCCATGAAGATCACCGTTGAAGCCTTTGAAGAAGTCTACCCGATCGCCGGCAAGTTCTCGATTTCGCGTGGATCCAAGACCGAGGCGCGCGTTGTCAAGGTGATCCTGTCGGACGGAAGCCGCCAAGGATGCGGCGAATGTGTTCCCTATGCAAGATATGGCGAGACTGTGGAAGCGGTGCTTGAGGAGATCAGACAAAATGGCAAAGCCATTGCTGATCGCCCTGACCGCCGGCTTTTGCAGACAATGATGAAGCCGGGCGCAGCTCGCAATGCACTGGACTGCGCCCTGTGGGACTTTGAAGCCAAGGTTCTCGGCATTCCGGTCCGCAATTCATTGGGTGCGCGCAATGCCCAACCCGTGACCACCGCCTATACGCTGTCAATGGGCACGCCGGATGAAATGGGGGCGGCAGCCCGTGCGGCTTCCAGCCGGCCGCTCTTGAAGATCAAGGTGGGCGGCCGCGCCGACATCGAACGCGTGCGCGCCGTGGTCGAGGCAGCGCCTCACTCGCGCATCATCCTTGACGCCAACGAAGGCTGGACGGATGAGAATGTTGAAGAAAACATGGCGGCGGCGGCAGCACTCGGCGTGGTGCTGATTGAGCAGCCGCTTCCGGCGGGAAACGACGCAATTCTGCGCAATATCCGCCATCTGGTTCCCATTTGCGCCGACGAAAGCGCCCATGCAAGTGACAGCCTGCCCGGCTTGCAGGACTTGTATGATGCGGTGAACATCAAGCTCGACAAGACCGGTGGCCTGACCGAGGCGCTCGCCATGCGCGACAAGGCGCGCGCGCAGGGATTGCGCATCATGGTGGGATGCATGGTCGGCACGTCACTGGCCATGGCGCCCGCCGTGCTGTTGGCGCAGAAGGCCGACTTCGTCGATCTCGACGGACCGCTGCTTCTTGAGCGCGACCGCACACCCGGCCTCAGATACGAGGGCTCGCTGGTATTTCCGCCCGAGCGGGAATTGTGGGGCTAAAGCATTTCCAGGAAAAGCGGGAACCGGTTTTGCGCCCGGATATGCGCAAACAAGATAGTTGGAGACAGTCAGCGATTCAAAGAAGCGATGAATGACTCTAGTGGCTTATGTCATTGAAAATGACAGGTAAACTCGAACCCCGGCGCTGCCCTCATCCGGCCCTGCGGGCCACCTTCTCCCCGTAAAAACGGCGGAGAAGGGTTCGCGGGCGTCTCAGACCCCTTCTCCACGCCGCTTGCTGGGAGAAGGTGCCGGCAGGCGGATGAGGGGCAGCGCCGGGGGTGAAGAATACCCATCATTTTCGTTAACGCAGGCCACTAAACCGCCCTTCCCGCCGCCTCTTCTCTTTTCTGCAACGCCGCGAAACGGTAGCCGAGCAGGATGCCGCCAATGGCGACAAAGGCCATGGCAATGAAACCATAGCCGTGAATAGCGTGATAAATCGGGCCGGAGGCAAACATGACGCTGGCCATGACGATGCCTTGGATGAAGACGGCCAGACCCTGGGCGCTGCCGGCCTGCTCTTCCGGCACGGCATGGGCAAGGTAGGCTTGCTGGGCAAGATAGGTCGCGCCGAATGAAAAGGCGTGCATGGACTGCAGTATCGCAAACCCTGCAAACCCGAAGCCCCACTCTCCGAAAAACGGTGTCAAAATCCAGCGGACCACCACAATCGCACCGGCAATCAACAGAACCCGTTGCGGACGCATCCTTGAAAACAGGCGCCCATATGCCTTGAACAGGACGATCTCGGCAAGAACCTGCACAGCCCAGAGCACGCCGACAAGTTCAGCGCTGATCCCGTTATCCTGCCAGTAAATCGAGCCGAAAGAATAAAGAAAGCCGTGGCTGCCCTGAATGAGGCCGGTCGCGATGAGAAACATCAGGACGGCCGGGCGGCGGAGAGATTGCGGCGCCGATGGCAGCAATCCCTCGTCCGTCAACTTGCGCCGCCGCCCGAGGCGCGGCGTGAACAGCGAGGCGGCAAACACCGCGAAGAAGCCTGCGACCACCATGACCGGAATTGAAGGCACCCCAAAACGCGCGACGATGAGGCCAGCGGCGATACTCATGGACAGAAAGGCGATCGATCCCCACACCCGCACGGACGCATAGTCCACCGCGAACCTTCGCACACCCGAGACCGCGATAGAGTCCGCCAGCGGCACCTGCGGCGACCAACCCGCGGACAGAACGCACATCAGCGCCAGAAGCCCGGAAAAATGCAGGTCAGCGAAAAGAAACAGTGAAACCGCAAAGGCCATGGCCGATGCCGCGATCACGACGTGGGCGCGCTCGGGGCTGCGGTCGGCAAGGTAGGTGACCGGCGGCGTCGCGATCAGCCGCACCACCACGGGCGCCGTGAGCAGGGACGCAATTTCGACCGCCGAAAAGCCGCGCGCCTCAAGCCATAGGGGAAAAAACCCCAGATGCACGGCGTTGGGCACGAACATCATCGCAAACAGCATGGACAACCGCAGCTCAAAGCCGTCCGGCTTGGCCTCAGCGGGCAAAAATGGTGATGCAGGCATTTGAATCCGCGAAATGATCGGCGTGCAGAACGCCGAGCCGTTGGCAAATGAAGCAGATGAAAAACCGGCGCGGGACTGTGCCGGTGCGACTCGGATCATACAGTCACATGAAGTCCTGCGCCAGAAGGTTCATTTGCAACGGGCGCCAGGGCATCTTCAAACATGTCGACACACGCCTCCCAGGTGAACAAGGACAGGCATTCATCGGGATTGACCCGCCCGAGCGCCAGGGCGCCAAGCGCCGCCTCGCGCAAATCTTCCGAAAGAACCCCTGCGCCGGTGGGTCCGACAATGTCGAGCGGACCCGGAACGGGAAACGCACCAACGGGAAGCCCCGAGGCAATCGCTTCAATCAGGACAAGGCCGAAAGTATCCGTGCGGCTCGGAAAGACGAACACGTCTGCGCCGGCATAAACCTGCGCCAGCGCATCGCCCGTCTTCTGGCCAAGGAAAACAGCGTCGGGAAACCGGAGTTTCATTTTTTCGAGGTCCGGCCCGTCTCCCACAATCAGCTTTGTCCCGGGCAAGTCCAGCGACAGGAACGCTTCAAGGTTCTTCTCCGGCGCCACGCGGCCAACGCAGATGAAGACCGGTTTGGGCAGCCCGAGATCAACTTCCGGCCGTGGATAAAACTGCGTCCGGTCAACGCCGCGGGTCCACACGCGCGTAGTCGTGAAGCCGCGCGCCTTCAGCTCGCTGCAAACAGACTGCGTTGGAACAAGGCAGATTGCGGCCTTGTTGTGAAATCGCCTGAGAAAGCCGTAGGATAACGCCAGCGGCACTGGCAGGCGTTCGCGCAGGTATTCCGGAAACTTGGTATGAAAGCTGGTGGTGAAAGGCCAGCCTTTGGCAAGACATATCCGGCGGGTCAGAATGCCGAGCGGTCCTTCCGTGGCAATATGGATGAACGACGGCTGCGTTTCGCTGAGGCGTTTGGCCAGCGAACGGCCCGTCGTCAAGGCCAGCCTGATTTCGGGATATGTGGGACAAGGCAGCGATCTGTAGCCTTGCGGCGAGATGATTGTCACGTGATGGCCGCGTTTGCGCATGCCGTCCATGACCTTGCCGATGGTGCGCACCACGCCGTTGACTTGCGGATACCAGGCATCCGTAACGATGACGACGTGTCCCATCAGGCAGCCTTTGCCGACATGCCGGAGGATTTCATCGGCAACTGGTTTTTCTGCGCGATCAGGTGCTGCCACGAAATCACCTCGAATGACCCGTCGTCGTTCTCGCCGATCGCCGTGCAGCTCTCCACCCAGTCGCCGGTGTTGATGTAGGTGACGCCGTTCATCTCTTCGATGGTCGCATGATGGATATGACCGCAAATCACGCCGTCGCTGCCGGCCCGGCGCGCTTCCTCGGCCACGACATTCTGGAAAGCGCCGATGAAATTGACCGCCTTCTTGACGCGGACCTTGGCCCAGGACGAGAAAGACCAGTAGGGCAACCCGATCAGGCTGCGCAGCCGGTTCATCACCTGGTTGATGATAATCGCCATGTCATAGGCCCAGTCGCCGAGATAGGCGATGGCGCGGTAATTGTGGACCACGACATCAAACTGGTCGCCATGAATGACCAGGAACTTCCTGCCGTCCGCCGCTTCATGCACGTCGCGGTCCATGACCTCGACGCCGCCGAAATGCATGCCCTGAAACTCGCGCAGGAACTCGTCATGGTTTCCGGCGATGTAGATGATGCGCGCGCCCTTGCGCGCCTTGCGCAGTATTTTCTGAATGACGTCATTGTGCTCCTGCGGCCAATGCCAGGAACGCCGAAGGCGCCAACCATCGACGATGTCGCCGACGAGGTAAATCTTGTCCGCATCGTGATGGCGCAGAAAACTCAGGAGGAACGCGGCTTGCGCTGCCTTTGACCCGAGATGCACATCCGAGATGAACAGGGTTCTGAACCGCCTGACTTCCTCGTCCACCATGACGTCTTCCCCCAGTTGCGGCAGAAAAGCCAACTCTGGACGCGGCTAACCAGATTCCCGCGACAGGCTTGTGACAGCTGATATGGCGCTGAGTGAATTCGACGGGCTTGCCTCGCCCTCCAATGGACCCGCAATGGCCGGGCGTTGCGCAAGATCTGCATTTTTTGACACATGGCAGATTGCTCGCTCCTGTGTTCTAAGAGGAAAATGCAAGAGCTTGAAACGGCGCTTAGACGCCGGGTCCGCGGGAGGAATTTAATGAGCGACAACAAACCGGAGACAAAAACCGCTGGCAGCGATCTTGATGAGCAGGCCTTGTTCTATCACCGCTATCCACGGCCCGGAAAACTCGAAATCCAGGCGATCAAGCCGCTTGGCAACCAGCGCGACCTTGCCCTCGCCTACTCGCCGGGAGTTGCCGCGCCCTGCCTTGCCATCCGCGACAATCCGGAGGACGCATCTCTCTACACGTCCCGCGCCAATCTCGTCGCCGTTGTCTCAAACGGCAGCGCGGTTCTGGGCCTCGGCAATATCGGTCCGCTCGCCTCCAAGCCAGTCATGGAAGGCAAGGCGGTGCTGTTCAAGAAGTTCGCCGGCATTGACGTCTTCGACATCGAGATCGATGCGCCGCAGATTGAACGCATGGTCGATGTCGTTTCCGCGCTGGAGCCGACCTTTGGCGGCATCAATCTGGAGGACATCAAGGCGCCGGAATGTTTTGAAGTCGAAGAGCAGCTTCGCGCGCGGATGAAAATTCCGGTGTTCCACGACGACCAGCACGGAACCGCGATCATTGTCGCCGCAGCGATCCTGAACGGGCTTGAGCTTGCCGGAAAGGACATCGCCAAAGCGAAGATCGTCACGTCCGGCGCCGGTGCGGCAGCGCTTGCCTGCCTGAACCTTTTGGTTGAGCTCGGCGCGTCGCTGCATAACATTTTTGTCACCGATCTCGAGGGTGTGGTTTACGTCGGCCGCGAGGCGCTGATGGACCGGTGGAAGAGCGTTTTTGCGCAAGTCACCGATGCCCGCTCGCTGGCAGATGTCATCGACGGCGCCGATGTCTTCCTCGGCCTGTCAGCGGCAGGTGTGTTGAAGCCTGAACTTCTCGCCAGGATGGCGCCCCGTCCGATGATCATGGCGCTGGCGAATCCGACGCCCGAAATCATGCCGGACGTTGCCCGCGCGGCGCGGCCCGATGCGATGATCTGCACCGGCCGTTCGGATTTTCCCAACCAGGTCAATAACGTGCTGTGTTTTCCTTACATATTCCGGGGAGCGCTCGACGCGGGCGCGAAAGCCATCAATGAGCAAATGAAGATGGCGGCAGTTCGCGCCATCGCCGCGCTGGCGCGCGAAGAACCGTCCGATATCGCAGCCAGAGCCTATTCCGGCGAGACGCCGACTTTCGGCCCGGAATA
>JANNRN010000010.1:0-2470 GCA_031401375.1 Phyllobacteriaceae bacterium
CGGCCTCAATGGCAAGGTTGCGGAACTCCTGCGGCGTGAACAGACTGTCTGCCCGCTCTTGCGGAAAATCCGCGTAAGGCTCGATCATGGTGGCTGTAAAGCCGTCGATGACACCGTCGTAGAAAACTTTGACCAGGCCGGAGCTGAGGAAATCCGAATTGAAGCGGCGCCACATGTCGAGAGCTTTGTCGAGCATTTCGAGGCGCATATGGTTTTTGAAATGAAAGGGGATTTTGACCCGGCACGGCAGAAAGCCGTCCTCACGCTCAATCGCCTCGAGGAGCTGAAGCTGATAGAGATTGCCGTCCATGTTGTGCACGCTCGTAATGCCGTGGCGGGCGCAATGTGCAAGGCCGCGCCGCATCACATCCATGTCCAGGCGGAACGTCGCGTCGTCCGGAAACGGCTCCGGCTCGCCGCCCGTCGATAGTCCCAGCCGGAAGCGGTCAAAACCGCCCGCGGCTTGAATTGGCCCGAACGCCTCCATCTCCCGCAATTCACCGCTCGCCATGCCGTCCGCTCCCATGACAATCTCATTGCCGGGGCCGAGCGTTGCGCCATGCAGAATTCCCGTTGCTTCGAGCGCCATGGTGTTTGCCCACGCGGTATGATGGTCCGGCGCCATGACCAGCAAGGCCTGATCGGCGAGAATGGAATCGAGGACTTGACGGTCAAGCGGTCTGTTGTTGCCAAGGATCGCGTAATCCACGCCTTGCGCGAACAAGACGGTTTGCGCCGTCCGCGTGGCTGCGTATTCCCGGATTACATTGGCGAGGGCCTCGAGGCCGCTGACGCCCGTCAATTGCAGATGGTCAAGCTCAGCGGCGCCCTCGAACAGGTGCATATGGTTCTCGGAAAATCCGGGGATGACTGTGCCGCCCTTGGCGTCGATTATCTGCACTGGCTTCCGTTTGAAGAAGTCTTCCAATTCTTCCGGTGTTCCGACTGCTGCGATTTTTCCGCCCGCAATTGCCACCGCTGTTGCGTAGCCCCGGAGCGGGTCCAGTGTGATGACCTTCGCATTGATGATCAGAATGTCGGCTTTTTGCTGCATGATCGAAGTGCTGTTGCCCTGCGGTGAGTGACAGTGCTAGCTTTGCAGACACCGCACCTCGGTGACAAGCCCCCGAACAAGACCTCCAACCGGACATCGCGCCGCCCGTGCAACATCAGCTCAATAGTGCCGTACTGCAATCCGGGACCTTTGCCGGCCGCCTTTGGCGCAACGATTTACATGGGCCGTCAATCGTGACCCTGCGCAACGGTGTGATCCACGATGTCACATGCAAGGGCGTGGCCACGATGAGTTCCCTTCTTGAAATGGAAGACCCCGCTCGCTGGCTTGCTGCCCAAACGGGTGAACCATTGCTGCGCCTTGATGAACTCGAGACGGGCGCGGACACAGCTTTTCGGCTTTTGGCGCCATGCGACCTTCAGGTGGTCAAGGCCTGCGGTGTCACCTTTGCCCGCTCGATGATCGAGCGCGTCATCGAGGAAAAGGCGGCGGGTGATCCAGCGCTTGCCGTGCGGGTGCGTGAACGCGTAACCGCGCTCATCGGCGACAGTCTGCGCAATCTGAAAGCCGGTTCACCCGAGGCCGCCAGGGTCAAGGCCGCGCTCATCGAAGAAGGTGTCTGGTCGCAATATCTTGAGGTCGGCATCGGACCGGATGCAGAGGTTTTCACCAAGGCGCCGGTGTTGTCCTCGGTCGGCTGGGGCGCCGATGTTGGCCTTCATCCTGTTTCCAAGTGGAACAATCCCGAGCCGGAAATCGTGCTTGCCGTGGACAGCAAGGGCCGCATCAAGGGTGCGGCCCTCGGCAATGATGTCAACCTTCGCGATGTCGAAGGACGATCGGCGCTCCTGCTCGGCAAGGCCAAGGACAATAATGCTTCTTGCGCCATCGGTCCCTTCATCCGGCTGTTTGATGAAACCTACGGCCTTGACGATGTGCGCCGCGCGCGGCTCGAACTCTTGATCGAAGGCAAAGACGGCTACGTGCTGCGCGGCCACAGTTCGATGAGCGAGATCAGCCGCGATCCACTGGATCTGGTTGCACAAACCATCGGCCGCCATCACCAATACCCGGACGGCTTCATGCTGTTCATGGGCACGCTGTTTGCGCCGGTTGAGGACCGTGACACGCCGGGGCAGGGCTTTACCCACAAGTCCGGCGATGTTGTCACGATTTCAAATGCAGAACTCGGCGCATTGTCCAATACGGTGCGCCTGTCGACCGAGTGCGCACCCTGGACGTTCGGTGTAACCGAACTCATGCGTAATTTGGCAGGCCGGGGACTGCTCTGAAAGGTTTGGGTTACTGTCTGTACACTTCACTACGGTGACCGATCTCGACGACGAGCACCACCAGCTTGTGGTCCTGAATGTCGCAGATAATTCTGTAGTCGCCAACCCGATAGCGCCAAAGGCCGCTGAGCGGTCCGGCAAGGCCGTGTCCTGTTGAGCGAGG
>JANNRN010000011.1:0-12235 GCA_031401375.1 Phyllobacteriaceae bacterium
GGGCATCTTTTGCAATCTTGGAAACGGCATGACGGATTTCAAAGCAGTACGGCAAGTTCTGCTCGACAGCGGTTATCAAGGCTGGTGCACCGTCGAACAGGATTGCGACCCGCTCGGGCCGACCTCGCCGGTTGATGACGCAATGGAAAACCGCAAATATCTGCAATCAATCGGCTTCTAGGAACAGGATTCTCAAATATGACAAAACTCAGTTGGGGCATGATCGGTGGTGGCGAGGGCAGCCAGATCGGACCGGCCCACCGCATCAGCGCTGGTTTGGACGGGCATTTTGCCATGGTCGCCGGCGCACTCGACATCAATGCCGACAAGGGGCGCAGCTATGCGGCCCAGCTCGGCATTGCCAGTGACCGGGCTTACGGGGATTGGAAAGAAATGCTGGCCGGCGAAACAGGCCGGGCCGATCGCATCGATCTGGTCACCGTGGCAACGCCAAACTCCACCCATTATGAAATCACCAAGGGTTTCCTGGAAGCCGGTGTCAACGTGCTCTGCGAAAAACCCATCACCATGACGGTCGAGGAAGCCGAAGACCTGGTCGCGAGCGCGCAGCGCATGAATGTCATCTGCGCGGTCAACTACGGGTATTCCGGCTATGCGCTTGTGCGCCATATGCGGGCCATGGTGGCGCGCGGCGATCTTGGCAAGGTGCGCCTGATCAAGGCGGAGTTTGCGCACGGATTTCATGCAGATGCGGCGGACGTGGACAATCCCAGGGTGCGCTGGCGTTATGACCCGGCACTCGCAGGCATCTCTGCCCAATTTGCCGATTGCGGCATTCATGCCCTGCATATGGCGAGCTATGTTTCACACCAGGAGGCAGTCGAACTTTCCGCGGATTTTGTCTCCTGTCTGCCCAACCGCGCTCTTGAAGACGATGCCATGATTTCTTTTCTTATGGATGGCGGTGCGGTTCTCCGGCTTTGGACCAGTTCCGTCGCGATCGGGCGGATGCATGGCCTCAACATTCAGGTCTTCGGCGAAAAGGGTGGGCTGCGCTGGGCGCAGGAATGGCCGAACCAGCTTTTCTGGACGCCGCTCAACGGCCGCACAGAGATTATCGAGCGTGGCGCATCGGGCTTGTCGCCGGAAGCGGACCGGGCCTCACGCGTCACGGTTGGCCATGCCGAGGGCATGCCGCTGGCCTTCGCCAACATCTATCTCGATCTTGCCGAGGTGATCCGGGCAAAGCGCGATGGCCGCCAGCCTGATCCGCTGGCAACACATTATCCCAAGGCAGTCGATGGTTTGCGCTCGATGGCCGCGATCAGCGCCGCCGTCAGTTCTGCATCCCGGCAAGGCGCGTGGACCGATGCGCGACCGCCATCATTGCGCTGAGGAAACACGCAACGGCAATGGCGCGCCGCGCTCGACGACCGCATACGGGAACAGTTGCGCTTTTCGAAATCAGCAGCGAATTCTCCATGTCGCCTATGCCGGCGACAGCGCTATGGACAATGCCGGCCGATGGGATTTTCTGTCCTGACGGCCCTTACCCGAACGACATCGCCCCTTCATCAGCCCGGTTAACCAGCGCCCTGAATCCGCCGAACAATTCTCGTCCCGTACCGTACGTATTGCCTGTCAGGTCAAGATCGGCGTTGGGGCGCGCTTGGAGCACGCGGTCATCCACGATTGCTTCCAAAGTGCCGGTTGTCGCGTCGAGCCGGATGATGTCGCCGTTGCGGATCTTGCCGATCAGGCCGCCGTCAAGCGCCTCCGGCGTCACATGGATTGCCGCAGGAACTTTGCCGCTGGCGCCCGACATGCGCCCGTCTGTGACAAGCGCAACCATGCGGCCGCGATCCTGCAGGATGCCAAGCGGCGGGGTCAGCTTGTGGAGTTCCGGCATGCCATTGGCCTTTGGCCCCTGGAATCTCACGACAGCGACAAAATCCTTGTCGAGTTCGCCCGTTCTGAAGGCGGCGTGCAGAGCCTCCTGGCTGTCAAAGACAATCGCTGGCGCTTCGATGACATGACGCTCCGGTTTGATTGCCGAGGTCTTGATAATCGCCGAGCCGATGTTGCCGGTGAGAACCCTGAGACCTCCGGTTGACTGGAAGGCTTTGGACACAGGGGCCAGCACTTTTTCGTCGCCGCTCATTTTAGGCGAGGCAACACGATGCACAAGACCTTTGCCATCGAGCTTGGCCTCGATGGTATAGGGCCGCAGACCCTCGCCCCAGACCGTGCGCACGTCCTCATGCAATAACCCCGCATCAAGCAGTTCACGGATGAGGAACCCCATGCCGCCGGCCGCATTGAAATGGTTCACATCGGCAAGGCCGTTGGGATAGATTCGGGTAAGCAGCGGCACGGCGTCCGAGAGATCGGAAAGATCGCGCCATGTCACCTTGATGCCCGCCGCCGCCGCCATGGCGAGAATATGGATTGCGTGATTGGTCGAACCGCCGGTCGCATGGAGACCGACAATGCCGTTGACGACGGAACGTTCGTCGATCATTTCGCCAACCGGCGTGTATTCATTGCCAAGCGCCGTAATGGCAAGCGCGCGTCTTGTTGCTTCCCTCGTCAGCGCCTCGCGCAGCGGCGTGCCCGGATTGACAAAGCTCGCGCCCGGCAAATGGAGGCCCATGATCTCCATGAGCATCTGGTTCGAATTTGCCGTTCCGTAAAAAGTGCAGGTGCCGGGGCCATGATAGGCCTTGGACTCAGCCTCAAGCAACTCGGCGCGTCCGACTTTACCCTCGGTATAGAGTTGGCGAACCTTTGACTTTTCTTCGTTGGCAAGACCGGAAGTCATCGGGCCCGCCGGAATAAACACGGCCGGCAGATGGCCGAAAGTAAGCGCGCCGATAACAAGGCCGGGTACGATCTTGTCACAGACTCCGAGATAGACCGCCGCGTCAAACATGTCGTGCGAAAGCCCAACGGCGGTTGCCAAGGCAATCACATCGCGGGAAAACAATGACAGTTCCATGCCGGCGCGCCCCTGTGTCACGCCATCGCACATGGCCGGCACTCCGCCCGCAACCTGCGCCATGCCGCCCGCTTCCCTCGCCGCAGCCTTGATGACTTGCGGATAGGTTTCGAAGGGTTGGTGCGCTGAGAGCATGTCGTTATAGGCAGTGATAATGCCAAGGTTGGGCACAATGTCGCCCGCAAGCGCCGCCTTTTCGGACGGTGAACAAACGGCAAAGCCGTGCGCAAGATTTGCGCAGCCCAGCTGTGAGCGCTTCGGCTTGTTGGCCGCCATGTCACGTAACCGTGCCAGGTAGATTTCGCGGGTCGCACGTGAGCGCTCCCTGATGCGTTTGGTGACAGCGGCGATGCGATTGTCAACGTTCATGGAAGTATCCTCAAATTGAAGCGCTAGGGCGCCCAGAATACAGAAACCGGCCTTGTCGCGCTCTCGAAAACCGCACGAATAGGCGTGGTTTCGGCGCGTGAGTGTGCGGAAAGCGCCGTCGACAGCACTTCGCGCTTTCCCGAGCCCTCAATATGGAGTGCAAGTTGCCTGGATGCCAGTAGAACCGGTAATGTCAGAGTCAACCGCGTCTCTCCCGCGCCTTCGGCATGCATGGGTAACACAACAGCGCTCTGTGCCGGGTCAATGGCATCGGCAAGGTGATCGCCTTTAGGGAAGAACGACGCAGTGTGGCCGTCATTTCCCATGCCAAGTACGGTAAAATCAGGTTCGGTGAGCCGCGCTCTCTTCATCACCGTTTCGATCCGGTGTGCGGCATCGCCTTCGTCAAATCCCCCGCAATACATCGGAACAAAGAACGCTTTGGCCGCGGCGTTTTGCAACAGATTGTCGCGCACTAATTTCGCATTGGACCGTTCGTGGCTTTCCGGCACCATGCGCTCATCAACGAGGATAATCGTGACTTGCTCCCATGGCAGCTCGAGTCTCGACAGCGCCTGGAAGAACGGGACCGGGGTTGATCCGCCCGATACCGCAAGGACAGCACGGCCCCGTTCCGCAATGGCGTGGGCAAGGCATTCTCGCACATGCTCAGCAAGGGCGCTGGCGAGTGAGTCACTGGATGGAAACTCGTGAAACGCGGCGTTTTGCATCGATTTATTGGCTCTCGTGCCACGTTCGACCGTCACGCTCTATCAGCGCAATCGACGCGGAAGGTCCCCATGTGCCGGAAGTGTATCCGAGCGCGGATTGACCAGTGTCTTCCCAGGCATTCAAGATGGGATCGACCCATTGCCAAGCGGCCTCCACCTCATCGCGCCGCATGAACAGCGTCTGGTTGCCGCGCACGACATCCATGAGCAGACGTTCGTAGGCATCGGCATTCCTCGCCGCAAATGAATCGGCAAAGGTCATGTCGAGCGGCACGTGCTTGAGACGCATGCCGCCCGGGCCCGGATCCTTGATCATCATCCACTGCTTGACGCCCTCATCGGGTTGCAAGCGCATGACAAGTTCGTTGCGATGCAGGCGGCCGGCCGAGTCCGGAAAGATCGAATGCGGCACTGCCTTGAACGAAACGACGATTTCTGACATGCGCTCGGCAAGCCGTTTTCCTGTCCGCAGGTAAAATGGCACCCCCGCCCAACGCCAGTTGTTGATCTCGGCCTTGATCGCGACAAACGTCTCGATATTGGACTCGCCGCCGAGCTCTTCCTGATAGCCTTTGACTGCGCCGAGAGCCGAAGCGCCTGCCTTGTATTGGCCGCGCACAGTCAGTTCTTCGCAGTTCTTTGCGTTAATTGGCTTGAGCGATCGCAAAACCTTGAGTTTTTCGTCACGCACTGAGTTGGCATCCATTGACGGAGGCGCTTCCATCGCGACCAGGCACAAGAGTTGCAGAAGATGGTTTTGAACCATGTCACGCAGGGCACCCGCCTTGTCATAATACCCGACACGGCCTTCAAGCCCGACGGACTCAGCAACGGTGATTTGCACGTGATCGACATAGGTCGAATTCCACAGTGGTTCGTACAACGCGTTTGCAAAACGCAGCGCCATGAGATTCTGTACGGTTTCCTTGCCGAGATAGTGGTCGATGCGGAAAATCTGGTGTTCGGCGAAGTCGTTTCCGATCGTGTCATTGAGCGCCCTGGCGGATTGCAGGTCGCGACCGATGGGCTTCTCAACGATGATGCGCGAATGTGCAGTGATAAGGCCGTAGTTTTTCAGCTTGTCCGCGATATCTCCAAACAGCGCAGGGGCGACCGCAAGATAAAACGCGCGCACCCTTTCGGCGGCTGATTCATCGAAAAGCGCCGCCAGATGATCCCAACCAGCGTCGCTCTTGGCATCAACCGCGACATAAAAGAACCGTGCGACAAATTTTTCAATCTGTGCCGCGTCGCGCTCAGGTTCCTTGACAAACTCATTGAGCGCATCGCGCGCAAATTTCCGGTACTCTTCATGCGTCATTGCGGTGCGCGAAGCTCCGATGATGCGCGTTGGCTCGGCGATCTGACCAGCCAACTGCCGGTGGTACAGTGCCGGAATAAGCTTTCGTTCCGCCAAATCCCCCGTGCCGCCAAAGACGACGCAGTCAAAAGGATCGACCGGAATTATCTGGGCAGTCATCTTAATGTCCTTTTCTCAATTGCAGCCGCTCATAATCTAATCGATTGAAAAACGCTAGTCCGAAGCATCGAATTCACCGACAAATTGACTTCGCACAAGGCAAGCGCATTTGGCCGGTGTGGATTACGCCATCCATTTGTGTTTCAAGTGACAATGCGGATATGCGCGCATTCCGCCAAGAAAAACATGGGGAACGAGTTGAAATGCACAAGGTGGTGATCAGCGCAACGGGCGTGTTTACGCCGGAGCAAGCCATTTCCAATGCCGAACTGGTCGCCGCTTTCAACGAATTTGCGCAGCGGGAAAATGACATGCACGCCGCGGAAATCGCGGCTGGATCAAGAGAGCCGTTGGCGATGTCGTCGCAAGAGTTCATCGTGAAGGCTTCAGGCATCGAGCGCCGGCATGTTCTGAACAAAAGCGGAATTCTTGATCCCGGCAAGATGCGGCCGGTGTTGCGGGAGCGCGATGACGAAGAAATCTCGGTCATGGCCGAAATGGCGCTGGATGCCGCGACGAAGGCTCTTGAACGCGCCGGGCGGTCGGCTGCTGACATTGACGCCGTCATCTGTGCGGCGTCCAATCATGAGCGCGCCTATCCTGCAATCGCCATCGAGGTTCAGAACGCCCTTGGCATCACGGGGTTTGGCTTCGACATGAACGTGGCCTGTTCTTCCGCGACATTCGCGATTCAGGCGGCGACAGACATGATCCGCGCCGGTAGCGCCAGACGGATACTGGTTGTGAGCCCCGAAATCTGCTCAGCACATCTCGAATGGCGTGACCGTGATTGCCATTTCATTTTCGGAGATGTCTGCACCGCAATCCTGCTTGAGCGCGAGGAGAACGTCAAAAGCCAGCACCAGTTCGAGATTCTCTCGACGAAACTGATAACAGAGTTTTCGAACAATATTCGCAACAACAATGGTTTCCTGCGGCGCACGCGCGAGGGCCACATGCAGGACCGCCGCGATATGCTGTTTCGTCAGGAAGGCCGCAAGGTTTTCAAGCAGGTCGTGCCGATGGTCGCCGAGCTTATTCAGTGGCACCTTGCGAGCGAGGGGCTTGCCGTTGACGATGTCGCACGGCTTTGGCTGCACCAAGCCAACAAGGGCATGAACGATCTCATCGGCGCCCGCGTGCTTGGCCGCACACCTGAACCACTTGAACAGCCAAACATCCTGCAGGAATATGCCAATACCTCTTCTGCCGGCTCAATCATCGCCTTTTCACAGTATTCTGATGACCTGAAGTCCGGCGATATCGGAGTCATTTGTTCGTTTGGCGCGGGATACTCCGCTGGAAGCGTGATCGTCAGGAAGAAGTGATAGCGATCTTGACCTTGTTAACTCGGGCCCCATTTGTCGTTTCACAACCATGAGGGACGAAACATGCTCAAAAAGGCGGGTGCTCCTCGCATGATACTTGTTCTGGGCAGCGGGCCGGATGTACTGCGTGCCCGCGACTGGCCACGTGCCCCGTTCGCAAGCATCGTCGCCATCAACAATGCCTGGCAAGTCCGGAACGATTGGGATTATCTCATCCATCCAGAGGATTTTCCCGTCGGGCGGCGACCGGCCGATATCGACCAGCATCATCAGACGTTGATAACGGCCCAAAATTACGTGCCGGTCCAAAACCGTTACGGCGGTTTTGTCTACGCTGGCGGCACAATGGCATTCACCGCGGGTTACTGGGCTCTCGGCGAGTTGAGACCCGACGTGATCGCGTTTCTAGGCTGCGATATGGTTTACAGCGCCCAGTCCGGGGCTACGCATTTCTACGGTCGTGGCGAAGCGGACCCGCTCCGGCGCGATGTTACGCTTCAAAACCTTGAGGCAAAGTCGGCGCGATTGATGGCGATGGCAGCCCTGCAGAACTGCTTATGTGTGAATTTGTCAGCACATGCGCAGACGCGGCTTGTCTTTCCAATGATCGGTCATGACATGCTGACTTCCTTCACAATGCGCGACCATGCTGAAAAGATCGCGGAGACTGCCTCATCGCTGGACTTCGGGCTCATTCGGCAGGCCCGGCGAAGGGAAACCGAACTCGGCTATCGCACTCCCACCGGCCGCTATTGGGAAGAAGAGGGGCGGTTTGACGCCATGGCGCTTCGCAAGCTTGACGATGTTTGGCTCTCTGCGGCGCGAAAATCCTGAGCCAAAGCCGTGCGGGCTCAGAACCGGTCCCGCAAAGCATACCAATTCAGGGCGAGGAACAAAAGCGGTGAGCGCAAACGCCTGCCGCCGGGAAACGGCGGGATCTTCAATTCGCGCAAAGGCCGCAATCCGTCGAAATTACCAGTGACCGCCTCAGCGTATAGCCGGCCAAAATAGTTGGACAGCATGACTCCGTGGCCGGAGAACCCGCCGATCGATGTGACATTTTCCATGACTTCGCGGACGAACGGTTTGCGCGGCAAGGTGATGCCGACAAATCCGCCCCAGGCATGGGTCAGCTTGACATTTGCAAGCGCCGGATAAACTTCCGAGACCTGCTTGCGCACCCCACTTTCGATTTCGGCCGGAGAATTGGCCGAGTAGACTTCGCGCCCGCCGAACAGCAGCCTTCCGTCTTTCGTTTTGCGGAAGTAACGCACCACAAAGCGCGAATCAGCAACGCTTTCGCCGCCGGGAATTACCGGTGAATCAGCGCCGAGCGGTTCGGTTGCACCAATAAATGAGCCGATTGGCATGATATGCGCCGCCGAAACTGGCTCAAGATCACCGCCATAGGCGTTCAGCGCGACGAGCGCTTTCTTCGCCGTCACGGTGCCCCGCGCCGTCGTTGCCACCACTTTACCGCCATGGCTCTTGAGCGATGTTACCTTCGAATTTTCGTGCAGCCGCGCGCCGGCTGCCGCCGCGGCCTTGGCCGTGCCGATGACGAGCTTCATCGGATGAATATGGCCGGTGCCGGTGTCGCGCACACCACCGAAATAGCGGGTCGATCCGACACGCCAAGCCGTTTCCTTTTCATCCATATAAGTGATGTGCGGGTAGCCATAGCGCGCCATCACGTCCGGATGCGCCTGATAGTCGTTCAGGAATTTCTTGGAGTGCACGACATCAAGCTGGCCTGCCATATAGTCAATGTCGATCAGGTTGCCCCGGGCAAAGCCCAGAAGATGCGCCTTGGCTTCTTCCGCTATGTCGAACAGCAGCTTCGAACGCTCAAACCCGAGTTCGGTTTCATAGTCCTCGACCCAGCCGCGCGGGCCTGTGTTTAACTGGCCGCCGTTGCGGCCAGAAGCGCCGTCGCCGAAACGATGCTGTTCCAGAAGCACAACTGAAACGCCCGCCTTGGCCAAATGCACCGCTGCCGACAAGCCGGTAAAGCCGCCGCCGATCACCAGAACATCGGCAGCAACGGATCCTTCCAATGCATCATATTCGGGCCGTTCGCCGACGCTGTCCTCGTACCACGAGATACCTGGCGAGATCGGGCTTTGGTAGCGCGCCATGGTTCATACATTCATCAAGAGGAATTCACGTTCCCACGGCGAAATCACCTGCATGAAAGTTTCGAACTCGCCTCGCTTGACACCGGCATAAATCGCAACGAATTCGGCTCCGAGAACTTTGCGGAACTCAGGCTCGGCCTCGAACAAGGCCAATCCTTCAAGCAGACCGCGCGGCAATTGAACGCCGCCGCCATAGGTGTTGCCGCCGGAAGCTTCAGTTGGTTTGATCTTGTTGACCATGCCCAGATAACCCGCCGCCAAAGACGCTGCCAAGGCAAGATACGAATTGGCATCCGACGAGGGTAACCTGTTTTCAACACGACGGGCGCTTGGCGAGGACGGCGGCACGCGGAACGCTGTTGTCCGGTTGTCATAACCCCAGGCAGTATTGACCGGAGCGGACATGCCGGGTGTCAGGCGCCGGTAAGAATTCACATAGGGCGCCAGCATGACAAGGAGCCCGGGTATGTAGCGCTGCATACCTCCGATGAAGTGGAAGAATTCCGGTGTCTCGCTGCCGTCATCGGCAGTGAAAATGTTCTTGCCGGTTTTCTTGTTCAAGATCGACTGGTGGATATGCATGGCGGAACCCGGCAGACCCTGCATCGGTTTGGCCATAAAAGTCGCATACATGTCGTGTTTAAGTGCCGCCTCGCGGATTGTCCGTTTGAACAGAAATACCTGGTCGGCCAAGAGCACGGGATCCCCATGGCGCAAGTTAATCTCAAGTTGTGAGGGCCCTTCCTCGTGGATCAGGGTGTCAATCTCCAAGCCCTGCTTTTCCGAGAAGTGGTAAACATCATCAACAAATTCGTCGAACTCATTGATGCCGGCGATAGAATAGGCTTGGCCGCCAGAAATTGACCGGCCAGAGCGGCCACGCGGCGCTTGCAGGGGGAGGTCAGGATCAATGTTCTGTGCGACCAGATAAAACTCGATTTCGGGCGCCACCACAGGCGTCCAGCCCTTGTCGGCATAGAGTTTGACAATATGGCGTAAGAGATTGCGCGGGGTATAGGTGATGTCCTTGCCGTTGAGGTTGACGATGTCGCATATAACCTGCGCAGTCGGGTCCTCTTCCCACGGCACTTCAGACAACGTTGAAAGGTCGGGCACAAGCTTCAAATCACTGTCGAGCGGGTCGTGGCGAAAATCGCCCGATTCTTGCGGATAATCGCCCGAAATGGTTTGGCGAAAAACCGCATTCGGCAGCGCCAGCGAGGTCTCGGAGGTAAATTTCGAAGAGGGCATCATTTTGCCCTTCGGCACGCCGGCCAAGTCGGGCGTGATGCATTCAATGTCCTCGATGTTGCGCCAGGAAAGCCATTCCTTGGCTTCTTTCCAGTTCTTCACACCTTGAAGGCTTTTGACGTAACGTGGAGTGACGCGGCGTTTGGTTGCGGGTTTCTTGTCGGGCGTTTCGAGCGCCATGATGCACCGGTTCTTTGTTGAAGATTGTTCACCTTAGCCGTCAAACAGGGACAAAGGGAAGGGGGAGCCGCACGAATCGGGGGAACAACCCGTTTTGCGGCGCCATAGTTTGAAGTTTCCTCTGGTGACGAGGCACGGCTGACCCGGCCACCGCTGGCCGGATCAAAGCAGTCAAATGAACGCGCGGCGTTTTGCGGCTCGCGGCTTCACTCTGCCGCATCGGAGAATTTGCGCACCGGCTGGTTGGTGACGATGACCGGGATGAGCAAATCGCCCCAATTGCCATTGCCGCTGTGATGGCGCAGCGAGCGGACGAGTTCGACTGAGACGCCTGCCTCAACCGCCTTCATGACCGATTGGTTGAGGCGGTGCAGATCATTGGCGACCATGCGGATCGCCGCCTGTTGATCGCCGCTCATGGCGGAGGATTGTTCCTCGGCCCGTTCCTTGACTTTTGGTTTGGTGGTCATCTCGGTTCTCCTGTCAACGGCATTAAAGAAATGCCCGGAGCGCGCTAAGGCCCCGGGAAGGCAGGCAGCGGGAGGTTACTCAGCTGCTGGACGGAACTGTTCATGCTCAGTCGATTCGTGCATCGCCGTCGTCGACGACTGGCCGCCCGTGATGGCCATCGACACGGCGTCGAAATAGCCGGTGCCGACTTCGCGCTGATGCTTGGTGGCTGTGTAACCGTTGGCCTCCGCCGCAAATTCCAGTTCCTGCAACTCCGAATAGGCCGACATCTGCCGTGCCTTGTAGCCACGCGCCAATTCGAACATGCCGAAATTGAGCTGATGAAAGCCGGCCAGCGTAATGAACTGAAACTTGTAGCCCATGGCGCCAAGTTCGCGCTGGAACTTGGCAATGGTGGCGTCATCGAGGTTCTTTTTCCAGTTGAACGAGGGCGAGCAATTATAGGCCAAGAGCTTATTCGGATAAGCTTTTTTGACACCTTCGGCGAACTTCTTGGCCTGGGCCAGATCGGGTTTGCCGGTCTCGCACCAGATAAGGTCGGCGTGCGGGGCATAGGCGATGGCACGGGCAATGCAGGGCTCAAGCCCGTTTTTCACCTGATAGAAGCCTTCGACCGTGCGGCCTTGCTCGTAGTCAACAAACGGTTTGTCGCGCTCGTCAATGTCGGAAGTCAAAAGCTTGGCAGCTTCCGCGTCAGTACGGGCGACCACTAGGGTCGGTGTTCCCATGACATCGGCGGCAAGACGTGCGGCGTTAAGGTTGCGGATATGTGCGGCGGTCGGGATCAGCACCTTGCCGCCCAAATGGCCGCATTTCTTCTCGGAAGCCAACTGGTCTTCGTAATGCACGCCGGCCGCGCCCGCCTCGATAAAGGCTTTCATGATCTCAAAGGCGTTGAGCGGGCCGCCAAAACCAGCTTCCGCGTCGGCAATGATCGGGGCGAACCAGGTTTCAACCGACAGGCCCTTGCCTTCCGAGGTCTCGATCTGGTCGGCGCGCTGAAGAGTCTTGTTGATGCGCTTGCACAGTTCCGGTGCGGCATTGGCCGGATAAAGCGACTGGTCGGGATACATGGCGGACGCGGTGTTGGCGTCGGCGGCGACCTGCCAGCCGGACAGATAGATCGCCTTCAACCCGGCGCGGACCATCTGCATGGCCTGATTGCCGGAGAGCGCGCCGAGCGCATTGACGAAATCCTCCTCATGAATGAGCTTCCACAGCCGGTTGGCGCCCATTTCAGCCAGCGTATGTCTGATCTGAACCGAGCCGCGCAGCTTTTTGACGTCCGCAGGCGTGTAAGGACGCTCAATGCCGTCAAAGCGGCCTTC
>JANNRN010000012.1:0-1748 GCA_031401375.1 Phyllobacteriaceae bacterium
TAGAAGAGATTGATCGACCAGTAGGGGATGATCGTCCATTCAACGAAGGGAATGATCTCTTCCCCGTCAAGAGCGATATTGGGCACATCCGTGCGTAACGAGGCGAGATAGTTGGCCAGCCCGTAGCTCAGATAGAAGAATGGCGCCAGAACAAGCAGCCAGAGCGCGGCGCGCAGCACAACCGCACGCGATGGCAAGACAAGCGCTGCGTCTGCCGTGCTCAATCGTCAGTCCTTCAGGCGCACGGCCATCGAAACGGTGAAAATGCCCCAGTCATCGATGCGCTGTTCGATTTTCCGGAATCCCGCCGCCTCGACCAACTGGTCCATCTCTGCCTGGACACGCCGGCGCATCACCCAGGCCGAGCCGCCGCGGTGCGAAGTGAGGGTGCGGGCAATCATTTCAAGTTGCGGATGCCAGGGCTGGCCGGTGTACAGGAGGATACTGCCCGGCTGCATCGCCCGGGCAAGGCCCGAAAGCGAGGCGGCAACCAGATTGTTGTCAGGGAAAAGCTCGTAAAGACCCGAAACAATTGACAGATCAGGCGAGGGCTCGGTGGCGGCAAGTTTATCCGCATCAAAGGCATCGCCTTCATGAAACGATGCCATGGCAGCAAGACCGCGGCTGGCGATGAGCGCGCGCCCGGCCTCGACATTGACGGGGGAATAGTCCTGCAGCCGGACCGAGGCGGGCGCGATGCCGGAACCTGCAATCGCATCAAGAACGTAGCGGCCGTGACCAGCGGCGATGTCGAGCATGTTCACCGGGCGGCCATCGCGCTGCAGCCGTTCGAGCGCGAGCCCGATCATTTCTTCAAGGTGCACTTTGCGCTGCCTGATGCCGCGCCAGCCGATTGCACCCAGAAAGATGAGGTCAATGAGCTTGCCGCCGGGACCGAAACCGCGCGGGTTGTTCTCATAGACATAGTCGAGGGTCGAGCCGGAATCGAACCCGGTCCTGATGCCGGTTTTCATCCCGTTTGAGAACCAGGCTCCCATGCGGATGCCAAAACGGCTTGCGGCCCAGTACATGCCCATGGGCGAGAAGGTGTCGAGCGGCGAGCCAATCCGGTCCGCCTCATCGCGGGTGAAGCCGGAACTGCCGGCGTCAAGCAGGCTGACAATTTGAGGTTCAGCGGCAAACCTTTCGTGAATGAACCTTCTGATGTGCGCGAGAGGCGCGGCGCGGTCTTTTTCGCCGAGCGTGTCGTGAAAGAACCCGGGCAGGAGATGCCGTTCCTTCAATGGGCTGGCAAGGTTGACATAGAATTCATGCTGCGGTTTCTGGCGCACCACCCAATCGCTGCCGGAAATGAACATCTGGGTAGGAACGATAATTGCGCGCGCATCCGGTACGATGCGCTCGCCCGCGTCATAAAGGTCCAAGAGGATGTTCGATGCAATCGGCCGCGTGATCAGCGGGTCCGTTTCGAACGAAGCGATGCGCGCCGGGTCATGGGTGAGGAACCTTGCCTTGACGTAGGAATTGACGAAAAACCGACCCTTGAGCTTTTGCCAAAGCCAGATGCCTTCGCGGGCGAAGGGAACATAGAGTTTAACGCTGAATGCCGGCGAGGCGAGGACGAGCGCGCGAATGGGCGGCGCATAATCATGCACCCATGTGGCTGCAAGGACTGCGCCGACCGACTGGGCGATGACGGCGACGTCTTTCAGTTCCCGGTTGGTTGCCGCGCAGATGTGACGGGCGAAGCAATCGAGATCGCGCACCGATGCGGCAAAGGAGGGAGA
>JANNRN010000013.1:0-1547 GCA_031401375.1 Phyllobacteriaceae bacterium
GGCCCGGATGAAAGGCCGGCTCAAACCAGAACCAGCGCTCGGAAGGCTGCTCGATTTTCATTTCAACATCGGCAATGAGAAAACGCTCTTCAAAGAACCGGCCCTGAAAATCAAGACCCATCATGGCACGGACGGGCGAACGCGCACCGTCGCAGGCGACCGCATAGCGGGCGCTCAAAGCGTAGGCGCCATCCGGCGTCTCGATAGTGAGCGTTGCACGATCCGCATTCTGGCTGACGCCGGTCACCTTGTTCTTCCAGCGCAACTCGATCAGCCTGGGAAAATCAAGGCAGCGCTCGACGAGATACTGCTCGACATAATATTGCTGAAGGTTGATGAAGGCCGGGTTCTTGTGGCCCGCTTCTGGCAGGAGATCGAACGACCACACTTGCCTGTCGCCATGAAACAGGCGGCCGACCTTCCAGGTCACGCCTTTTGCCACCATGCGCTCACCAACGCCGAGCCGGTCGAAAATCTCCAGCGTGCGCTTTGCCCAGCAAATCGCACGGCTGCCGACCGAAACAACATTGTTATCGTCAAGCACCACTGAGGCGACGCCGTGCAGCGCAAGGTCGATGGAAAGCGTCAACCCGACCGGCCCCGCGCCAATGATGGCGACCGGCGCGTCGGACGGCTTGCCGCCGTCCAGCTCAGGCGGCGTCCGATAGGGGAAGGGCGGGTTTTCAAAGACTCCTGACATTTTAGATCCGTTTAGGTGGATCGTATGCAAGCGCGGGCTTCCCATCGATGGTAATGTCCGATGCTTGTCGAATGCTCGGCGCTACATCGGGAGATGTCATACGCACTCTGAGACCTGCCCTAAGGCCGTTAGCGACGCTTTGAAGATCGGGTACCCAGATATAGTGGGCATCATTGTTGCTTTTTCGAGTAAGGCTATTCGGATATGCTGTGAGGGCATAGAAGTTTAGCGGTGAAAGCCAAGGCTCCTGCTCTTGGCCTCCAAACTTACCGCTTGATACGATGCTTCGAATTTTCATCCTTGAAGGTCTTTCCACATGGCAAGGTCGCGCTCGGCGGTCCAGATGCGCGGCGTGTCCATGCCCAATGCCTCGTCATAGGCGCGGGAAACGTTGAACGGCAGGCAGTGTTCGTAGATTGCGTAGCCGGAAAATTTTGGGTCGCACGCGGCCCTGACCGCGTCCCACGCCTCCTTCAGCGAACCGCCGCGCGAGGCGACCTGCACGGCAGGGCGATAGGTGCTTTCAACGAAATCGCGGGTGTTCTCGATTGCCGCGTGGACAAGCTCGTCGCCGACCAGCGCGTCGCCGCGGCCCGGCGCGATGGCGCGGGGACGATAGGCCTTGATCGCATCAAGCGTATTGCCCCAATCGTTGAAATGACCATCGCCGCAATAGCAGGCCGAGTGATATTCGACGATGTCGCCAGTAAACATGACGCCTTCATCGGGCACCCATGCCACGATGTCGCCTGCCGTGTGGGCCCGGCCAAGATGCATCAGGTCAACGCGCCGCTTGCCGAGAAAGACGGTCATGCGGGTTGCAAATGTCTGGGTCGGCCAGGTGAGG
>JANNRN010000014.1:0-7199 GCA_031401375.1 Phyllobacteriaceae bacterium
TGATGACGGGTTCACATCGGTGACTTCGCTCCAGTTGGCCGCGCCGTCGCGCGACTGGAATATGCCGTTGTGGTGCTGGACCCAGAGGCGGTCGGGGTCGGCCTTGCACTGGACCAGAAAATGCGGGTCCTGAATCTCCGGGTCGCCCGCCTGTTCCGGCGGCATGAATTCGGCCCGCATGCCCGAGGCGCGGCAGGCCCAGGTCTGACCGCCATCATCGGTTTGCCAGACGCCGCCACACGAAACGCCAAGGCGCACGCTGTTGGAATCGCGCGGATCAACGCAGATCGAATGAATGCCCGGCAATTCCATGCCGCCGCCGAACCAGCGCTTGCGTGAGGGATGATCCCAGAGCGGCCGGTTCAGCTCCCATGTATCGCCATGGTCTTCGGATTTGAATAATCCGCCCGGAATGGTGCCGCACCAGATCAGGCCCGGCTGATCGGGCCCACCCGGCTCCAGCGCCCAGATCAGCTGCGTCGCCCAGGGCAGTTCCTTGCCCCAGCCATCGGTGGAGACGACATCTTCCGGTTTTTCAGGATAGGCCGGCGCGGCAATTTCTTTCCAGCCGTCACCCTTGTTGCGATGAAGTTTCACGCCAAAATGTCCATGGTTGAGCGCTGCATAGGCATAGCCCGAGCGCGGATCGACGATGGAAAGCGTTACGTTGTCGCCGAGGAAATCGACGTTTGCGATTTCCCAGCCATTGCCATTGCTCTTGGCCGTGAACAGGCCCTTGCGCGTTGACACCATCACCTTGCCACTCATCACACTCTCCCTTTAGCCGCCCGAAAGCGCCTGCAGCACATAGACCTCGCTTTTTGATTCAACCGGATCGCTCAACCCTTTGCGATCCAGGACAATTTCGCCATCGACAATGATGCCCATGTGGCGGCGCAGCGAAAACTGTTCGTCAACGACATAGGATCTGAGACGGGGATTGTCCGTGAATACGGCGGCCAAAACCTCCCGGACGGTAACCCCCGGCGCCTCGACACCGGGGCAGTCAACGTGCCGCATCAGATTGGCGGTGAATGTCACTTTGGCCATACGCGATTTTGCATCGAAACCCCGTCACCTGCAACCATGTTTGGCGGCGGCATCTGCAACATGAATGTTGCACTGCACCATGGAAAGACCGTAATGTGCGTTGACAGGTTTTGCGCTGCCTTCCCGTTTTTCAGGAGCACCCGATGGCCAAGCAGTCTGACGAAATGAACATTCTCGTCCTTCAGGGCGGCGGCGCGCTCGGCGCTTATCAGGCCGGCGCCTACGAGGCACTGGCTGAGTCCGGATTCATGCCGGACTGGGTGGCGGGAATCTCGATTGGCGCCATCAACGGCGCGCTGATCGCGGGTAACAAGCCGGAAAACCGGGTCGAAAGGCTGCGGCGCTTCTGGGAAAAGTGTCGTCAGGCATTCAGGGCAGCATTCCGGTCTTTGAAGAGCTCTTCCGGCCGTTCTTCAATGAAACAAGCGCGAACCTTACGGCTTCGTTCGGGGTTCCCGGCTTTTTCCAACCGCGCTTTCCCTCGGCCTATTTCCAGCCGAAGGGATCAATGGAAGCCATCAGCCTTTATGACACCAAGCCGCTGGAGCAAACGCTGCATGATCTCGTGGATTTCGGTTACATGGCTGCGGACGGGCCGCGGCTCAGTGTCGGCGCTGTCGATGTGGCGCTTGGCAATTTCAAGTATTTTGACAGCGCCAAGGAGCCGCTTGATGTTCGCCACATCATGGCCTCCGGCGCTTTGCCGCCCGCCTTTGCGCCGGTTGAGATCGACAATCGCTATTATTGGGATGGCGGCATCGTTTCGAACACACCAATTGACTACGTCATGGAGTATGAGGGCCCGCAGCAGGACATGTGCATCTTCCAGATCGATGTGTTCCGGGCCCGCGGCGCCATGCCGAAATCACTTGGCGAAGTGACCGAACGCGAAAAGGACATCCGCTTTTCGAGCCGCACGCGGTTCAACTCCGATCACGTGAAGAAGATGCATGACATGAGTAATGCCGCCATGCGCCTCTATGCCAAGCTGCCGCCGGAACTGCGCGATGATCCGGATGTGAAATTGCTGCACGCGTGGAGTTGTCACGCAAATGTCACCATCGCCCACCTGATCAGGCGAGACACCGGTGCGGACCTCGGCAGCAAGGACTATGAGTTCTCGCGGCTGTCGGTGGAGGAAAATTGGGAGACGGGCCGCAAGAACGTGCGTTACGGCCTTAAGCGCAAGGAATGGAAGGGCCGCGACCGTTCGCTGCCGGGTGTGCAGGTGTTCGACCTGACCAAATGACAGGGAACGCTCCAAGTCTTTGAATTGCCGCATTGTCCTTTGCTTTTGATGATTCCATCAAAAGCGGAAATGCTTAAAGGCTCGGCCCCAATTCGATCCGGCTGCCATCGCTGAACCGCGAAAAACGAAACCGCGTCAGGTCATGACCGGCCGGTCTGCCCGCCGCCAAATCGGCGACCACACGGCCAATGCCCGGCCCGATGCCGAATCCGTGTCCGCTCATGCCGGTGGCGATGATGAGGCCGGGGATGTTCGGGATACGGTCAATCACCGGCACGAGATCCGGCATGGTGTCGATCATCCCCGCCCAGGTCGATCTGATTTCGGGCCGGTCGAGCGACGGAAAGGCGGCGGCGAAGCGGTCCTGGATGCGCGCGACCGCCTTCAGGTTCGGCGCCGGATCAAGAATGCGCATGGCCTCGAACGGCGATACGTCATCGCCTGACCATCGGCGCCGGGTGGTCCATGCATCCGGATAGTGTCTGGGCGCGCCGGGCAGATACCGCGTGCCGAACGGTGCTTTTCTCAACTGCGGAATGAATTTCGGGAGCAGCCGGAACGCATCGGGGCCCAGAAAGAGTTCATGAAAACTTCCCGGCGCCAGCGTATAGCCGCCGTCTTGCCGCCGCCGGAAGGCGAAATGATTATCCGCCGCCGCGCCCGCAAATACCTCCGGCATGGGTGCTGTCTGCGCGACGGTGGCGCGAACAGAAAGTTGCGGGATTTCAACGCCGTGATTGCGCAGAAAAAGCGAGGACCACGCCCCGCCCGCCAGCACGACTTGGTCGCAGGCAATGCGGCCCTTTTCAGTGATCACGCCTGAAATGCTGCCGCCCTGAACGTCGAGCGTACGCACGGCGCAATCTTCGAGGATTGCAACGCCCATCCACTCCGCCGCGCGGGCCAAAGCCGGTACGGCGATCCAAGGTTCAGCCCGGCAGTCGCTGGCGGTGAAAATGCCGCCGGGCCAGTTCGCGCGATGCGCCGGGATCATTTCTGCCACTTCGGTTCTGGTCAGCAATCGCGTGTCCAGCTGATGCGCTTTGGCGTGTTGCAGCCAGTCCTCGTAGGCCGTCATGTCCTTTGGCGAGTTGGCAAGGTACAGCACACCTGCCTCACGCAACCCCAAATCTTCTCCGCATTCATGGCTAAGCGTTTGCCAAATCCGGTTCGCCTCGATCATGATTGGCAATTCCGCCGGATCGCGGCCCTGCTGGCGGATCCAGCCCCAGTTGCGCGACGATTGTTCGCCGGCGATACGGCCTTTCTCGCAGATGACGGATTTGATGCCCCGCTTGGCGAGGAACCATGCGCTCATCACCCCGATAATGCCGCCGCCGATGATAACGACGCCGGTGCTGGCGGGCGGGGGAGCGGAGAATTGTAGGGGCGAGGCGGCGGAGATCGGGAAGGACTGCATGGGCGCAAGTTTGGTTGGCCGACTGCGCCCGGTCAATAGGGGGGGCGTTCCAAGCGCAGGCCTGTTCAGTTCGCGCTGTGCGAATCCAGCGAATAGAAGAAGGCAATGGCCTGCGACCGGTTCCTGAGGCCGAGCTTTTCGTAAAGGTTGCGCAGATGGAACTTCACGGTGTTGATTGAAATGCCCAACTCCTCAGCCAATTCACTGTTGGTGCGTCCGCGCGCAAGGGCCGCGATCATGGTCTTTTCGCGCTCGGTGAGGTTTTCGCGCGGGTCGCGCTTGAGGGAGCGCACATCCAGGAATGGAAACACCATCCGGCCAGACGCCACCGAAAAGACGATGTCGAGCAATTGCTCCGGCGGCGTGTCACGCGTGCAAAACCCGGCGGCCCCGGCTGCCAGCGCGCGGCGGGCAAGGTCCGGATCACTGGAAGCGGCGTAAACCGTGATCCTTGGCGCCTTCGGACGATCCCGAAGCATATTCAGCAAACGTTCGGCGCCAAGTTGGGGAAGGTTCCAGTCGATCACGCCAAGCGAGACAGGCACGCGCAGACATGATTCCAGAAACCCTTCCGCCGTCTTGCTCGTGGCGATGAGGTTGAACCGCCGGTCGCGTTCAAAGATTTCCGAAAGCGCCTGCAACATGAGCGGATTCGGGTCGGCGAGAATGACTTCAATCGGTTTAGTCACGATAACCACCTGAAAGGATAGCTCAGCGAGAGGCATTTGGGCCTGTTACTACACTTAAGTGCGGGAAAATGCCAATTCTTTTGGATGCCGGAAGGCTAGTAGTCTAGGTGTTTGCGCGCGGGCAAGGACTTGACATAGTGCGGCAACGCAATCCGCAGCAGGCGGGATCAGCGAAATGGAGTCACGAATGGCAGGCACGCGCGCATTGTTCATACCCGGCCCCACCAATGTTCCACAGGCGGTCAGACTGGCGTTGGATATCGCCATGGAAGACCAGCGCGCGCCCGACCTGCCGTCCTTCACGCTGCCGTTGTTCGAAGACCTCAAAAAGGTGTTCAAGACGCGCGACGGTCAGGTTTTCCTGTTTCCCTCGTCCGGCACAGGCGGCTGGGAAGCCGCCATGACCAATACGCTGAACCCCGGTGATCGCGTGCTGATTGCCCGGTTCGGACAATTTTCGCTGTTATGGGCGGATATGTGCGTGCGGCTCGGGCTGGATGCCGACATTGTGGATGTGCCCTGGGGCGAAGGGGTTCCGGTTGACATTTTTGCCGAGAAGCTGCGCAGCGACAAGGGCCATGGTTACAAAGCGGTTCTCGTCACCCAAAATGAAACCGCCACGGGCGTCACCAGCGATGTGCGTGCGGTCCGCGCGGCGATGGAGGCCTGCGGGCACCCGGCGCTTTTGTTTGTCGATGCCGTCAGTTCGCTCGCCTCGATTGATTTCTGCATGGATGATTGGGCGGTCGATATCTGCGTTTGCGGATCGCAGAAAGGCTTCATGATGCCGGCCGGCCTTGCCATCGTGTGCGCGTCGCAAAAGGCGCTTGCCGCCCGTTCCAGTGCTGGGCTCAAACGCTGCTATTTCGACTTTGAAGACATGATCAGGACCAACAAGGATGGCTATTTCCCCTATACGCCGCCGCTTCACATGCTGCGCGCGCTGCGTGTGGCAACAGACATGCTGCTGGCTGAAGGCTTGGACAATGTTTTTTCCCGTCATCACCGGCTCGCCGAAGGGGTGCGCCGCGCCGTCGCCGCATGGGGCCTGAGCCTGTGCGCCAAAGCGCCGCAATGGCAGTCGGACACGGTGAGCGCGATTGTGATCCCTGAAGGTTTTGATTCCGCCGCGCTGGTTCGCCATGCGTATAACCGCTATGGTCTTTCGCTTGGACTGGGTCTCAACAAGGTGGCGGGACGGGTGTTCCGCATCGGTCATCTTGGCGACCTCAATGAACTGATGTGCCTGACGGCGCTTGCCGGTTCTGAAATGGCGATGCGCGATCTCGGCATCCCTGTCGTTGCGGGCTCAGGCGTTGCGGCGGCGCAAGAATATTACCGCGCCAGCTACGCCAATCCGTCGCTTCTGAAAGCTGCCTGAGGAGATTTTTTATGGACATCCACGAATATCAGGCCAAGGAAATTCTTGCAAGGTTCGGCGTTGCCGTGCCGAAGGGCGCGTTGGCCTACAGCCCGGAACAGGCGGCCTACCGCACCCGCGAAATCGGCGGCAACATGTGGGTGGTCAAGGCGCAGGTCCATGCCGGCGGACGCGGCAAGGCTGGCGGTGTCAAGCTGTGCCGCAGCGAGGACGAGGTTTACGATACGGCGGATGAACTTCTCGGCAAGAAGCTGGTGACGCATCAGTCCGGCCCGGCCGGCAAGGTCATTTACCGGCTTTATATCGAGGGTGCGGTCGCCATTGCGCGCGAACTTTATCTTGGCTTTGTTCTCGACCGCAAATCCGAGCGCGTCATGGTGGTGGCCTCTTCGGCCGGCGGCATGGAGATCGAGGACATTGCGGCGGAAAAGCCGGACTCCATCTTCCGGGTCAGCGTCGAGCCGGCGGTGGGGATGCAGGCGTTCCAGGCGCGTGAAATCGCCTTCGCTCTCGGCCTGGCGCCCGGCCAGATCCAGCATGCGGTCACCACAATGCTCGGCTGTTACCGGGCGTTTGAGGAACTTGACGCCACGATGGTTGAGGTCAATCCGCTGATCGTCACCGAAGAGGGCGCGATCATGGCGCTCGACGCCAAGATGACGTTCGATGACAATGCCCTGTTTCGCCATCCCGCTATCGCGGAACTGCGTGACAAGAGCCAGGAAGACGCGCGCGAGACACGCGCCGCCGACCGGGGCCTCTCCTATGTGGGGCTGGATGGCAATATCGGCTGCATCGTCAACGGCGCCGGTCTTGCCATGGCGACGATGGACATGATCAAGCTCGCGGGCGGCGAACCGGCCAACTTTCTCGACATTGGCGGCGGCGCAACGCCTGACCGCGTTGCCAAGGCGTTCAAGCTCGTCACGTCCGACAAGAATGTCGAGGCGATCCTCGTCAACATCTTTGCCGGCATCAACCGCTGCGACTGGGTCGCCGAAGGTGTGGTGCAGGCGCTGGAAAAGAACCCCGTGAATGTGCCGGTGATCGTCCGGCTGGCCGGTACCCATGTCGAAGAGGGCCGCCGCATTCTGGCGCGGTCCGGTCTTGCCATTATCCGGGCCAATACGCTCGCCGAGGCGGCGGAGCGGGCAGTGGCGGCGTGGAAGAACGACAAGACCTCTGAACTCAAGGTGGTGAACGCATGACCGTGCTTCTGGATCGCTCGACCCCGGTGCTCATACAGGGCATCACCGGCAGGATCGGCTCATTTCACGCCAAGGAAATGATCGAATACGGCACCAATGTCGCCGGTGGGGTGACGCCCGGCAAGGGCGGCGTCAGCGAACATGGCGTGCCGGTTTTCGACACGATGAAAGAGGCCGTCCTCAAGACCGGCGCCAATACGTC
>JANNRN010000015.1:0-18468 GCA_031401375.1 Phyllobacteriaceae bacterium
CTAGGCCGCCGCCCTTGGCTTGTTTTTCTCCTTCTTGAGAAGTTCAGCGATGAGAAATGACAGTTCAAGTGCCTGATCCGCATTCAAGCGCGGATCGCAATGGGTGTGGTAGCGGTCGGCAAGGTCTTCCTGGCTGATTGCCCGGGCGCCGCCGGTGCATTCGGTGACGTTCTTGCCGGTCATCTCGACGTGGATGCCGCCGGCATGCGTGCCTTCCGCGCGGTGGATTTCAAAAAAGCCCTGGACTTCCTTCAAGATGCGCTCGAACGGCCGGGTTTTATAGCCGGAGGAAGCGGAGATTGTATTGCCGTGCATTGGATCACAGGACCAGACCACTTTGCGGCCCTCCTTTTGCACGGCGCGGATGAGTTTGGGCAGATGATCAGCCACCTTGTCCGAACCAAAGCGGGCGATCAGCGTCAGCCGCCCGGCTTCGTTTTCAGGGTTGAGAATGTCGATCAGCTTCAAGAGCCCGTCCGGCTCAAGCGACGGGCCGCATTTGAGGCCGATCGGATTCTTGATGCCCCGGCAATATTCGACATGCGCGTGGTCCGGCTGGCGCGTGCGGTCACCGATCCAGATCATGTGGCCGGAGGTCGCATACCAATCACCTGAAGTAGAATCCACCCGTGTCAGCGCTTCTTCATAACCGAGCAGCAACGCCTCATGGCTGGTGTAGAAATCCGTCTCGCGCAAAGCGTAATTGGTCTTCGACGTGATGCCGATCGCCTTCATGAAATCCATGGTTTCGGCAATGCGCGCCGCCAGCGCCTCATACCGGTCGGCTTGCGGTGAATCCGACAAGAAGCCGAGCATCCATTGATGCACGTTTTCAAGACTGGCATAGCCGCCCTGCGCAAAAGCGCGCAGAAGATTGAGCGTTGCTGCGGACTGGCGATAGGCCATTTCCTGCCGGTTTGGGTCAGGCGTGCGGGCAGCAAGGTCAAATTCGATGCCGTTGATGATGTCGCCGCGATAGGACGGCAGCGTCACCGCACCTTTGGTCTCGTTGTCCGAAGAGCGCGGCTTGGCAAACTGCCCGGCAATGCGGCCGATTTTCACCACCGGCTGCGAACCGGCAAAGGTCAACACCACCGCCATCTGCAGAAAGACACGGAAGAAATCGCGAATGTTGTCCGCGCCATGCTCGGCAAAGCTCTCGGCGCAGTCGCCGCCCTGCAGCAGAAATCCCTTGCCTTCCGAAACCTCGGCCAGCGCCTTCTTCAGATCGCGCGCCTCGCCGGCAAACACGAGCGGCGGATAGGTGCGCAAACGCCCTTCCACATCAGCCAGCACTTTCGCATCCGGGAATGCCGGAACCTGTTGGATCGGTTTGCCGCGCCAGGAAGTCGGGGACCAGCTTTGTGTCATGGAGTTTGCTTTCGAAGTTTCAGACGATTGCAGCGGCAATTCCGCCGGGGAGGTTTTGGTGGCAAAGGCGCTATGATCGGGCACCATGATATGGTTCTCATCAGCCAGCGCCTTGATTTTCATGACCGCAATGCTCTCATGCGCCTTGGCCGCGTCAAGCTCCATGCGATAAATCGTCGGCTGGCTGATGCCAACCTTCAGCGCAAGCTCGGCCTGCGACAAGTCGAGCATCGAGCGGACATATTTGATCTGGCGGCCGGTGAGTTGGGGGATGTTCATGGCGTCAATCTCGTTGAGGGACGACCCAATAGATCATCGTGAATTAAAGGTCAAACCATTGTGAATTAAAAACATCACCTAGTCAGTAAAACCTTATCGCCGAAAACCGGGCGAAAAAATTGACGCCGCGCATTGGCGCGCTGACATCCATCTGCCAGTAGGTCTCACGCTTTTTTGACGGAAGCTGCGGGCCGGAGGGGAGCTTCATCGTGAAATTGACCCGGCCGCTGGACTGTGCCGCCGCACTCACGACAGTCATTTTGTCAGACCAGAACGCTTTGGTCGAGAGCCCCGACCGGTCGCCATTATGGTCCCGTTCGCCATAGGCGAAACAACTCAGTTTGATTGTGAAATCACCCAGCACTTCGACGGGCTTTTCGAGGACCACGGCGCCGCTAAACATGCCGCCAAGCCTTGCCGGACTGTATTCAAGCACGGGCGTGCCGATCTTGCGCTGCCGAAGAAAGCCGCGAAAGGCCATGATGCCGGTAACAATGGTCAACGGTCCGCAGAGGAACGGCAGCAAGACCGACGGGCTCGACATGTCAAGGGTGAGCGGCACCTGATACCAAATCGTTCCCCCGATCGACATCACAGCAAAGATGACAGTAAAGACGACCGAGTAGCGGTAGTCTCTTCCGGTAACCGAAATCAGCCGCTGCGGCCCTGCGTTTGCCAAATCTCTGCTCCCCCAAGCACAGGCTCAACCATGCACGCCGCCAATCTGCGCCGTTTTTGATTGGCAATCAACGGCCCTTCAATCACCGATGAAATCCAAAGTGATTGGCACGGCCCAACCCGCAATGGTAAAAGCGACATGCAAATCTTTCGAGGAAAGGACTGTTGTCATGACCATGAAGGAATTCCAATGCGGAACGCTTGTCCCCGGCTGCGACTGGCACACGCGCCATCACGACGAAGCCGAAATCATCCGCCGCGCTGCCGATCACATGCGCAACACGCACGGTGAGACGATGATCCGCGAAAAGATGGTGGAGGCCATCAAGGCGCGGATCGAGGAGGAGAAGAAGGTGGCTTGAGAATGGATTTGTTTTCCACGGCTGAATAAGTCTGATCCCCAGCTTGCGCAAGGATTGACTTCACAGTTAATCTCTAGTCAGGGTTGAGGCGCTTGTTTGGGGGGTGGACATGCGCTTTGCGGGAAACGTCATCTGGTTTGTGTTCGGCGGTGCGGTTATCGCCACGTTTTGGTTGGTCGGCGCGGCGCTATTTGCCATCAGCATTGTCGGCCTGCCGATAACACGAGCGGCAATTGAAATGGCAAAACTGTCGGCCTTTCCGTTTGGAAAAGACGTCGTCCATGTCAGGGAACTTGACGCCAAAGGACTCACCGCGACCACTGCAATGACGGGCACGGTCGGCTTCATCGCCAATGTTGTATGGGCCTGCACGTTCGGCGTTTTGCTTTTTGTGAGCTACCTCGTCGCCGGTGTGATCAATTGCGTGACGATCATTGGCATCCCATTCGGGCTGCAATCATTCAAACTTGCAGGTATTTCTTTCTGGCCGGTCGGACGGCGTGTTGTATCCGTTGAATTGGCGAAGGCGGCAAGAAACGAAAACGCGAAGTCACAACTGGCGCAAATCCGCAGCCGCGCGTAGGGCCTAAACCCGCACCCCGCCACGCACCTTGTAGCTCGGCGCATACATCGTCACCAATTCCTCCGCCGCGGTCGGGTGCACCGCCATGGTGCGGTCGAAATCCGCCTTGGTGGCGCCCATTTTCATCGGGATGGCGAGCAATTGCGCCATTTCACCGGCGTCGTGGCCCATGACATGCGCGCCGACAACTTTTTGGCTATGGGCGTCGACCACCAGCTTCATCAGCATCTTCTCTTTGGCGCCCGAAAGCGTTGCCTTCATCGGACGGAACTCGGCGCGGAAAATGTCGAGGTCGTGGAATTTCTTCGCCGCCGTCTCCTCGCTCATCCCGACGGTTCCAATTTCTGGGCGGGTGAACACGGCGGTGGCGATCATCGCGTGGTCGGGCTTGCTTGGATGGCCGCGATAAACGGTCTCGATGAAACACATCGCCTCATGGATGGCGACCGGTGTCAGTTGGACCCGGTTTGTCACATCACCGACCGCGTAGATGTTTGGCTGTGAGGTGCACGAAAAGTCATCGACGACAATCGCATGCTGAGGGTCCATCACAACGCCCGCCGCCTCAAGTCCGAGATTTTCCGTGTTGGGCAGGCGTCCCACGGCCAGCATCACCTGGTCGGCATCAATCGTCTCGCCGTCCGAGAGCGTCGCATGCAACCGGCCTGAGGGCGCCCGTTCGACCATTTCCAGCACCTTCTCGCAAATGACGCGGATGCCTTTCTCGACCATGGCTTGATGCAGCATTTGCCGAAGGTCATGGTCGAACCGCGACAGGATTTCCTTGCCGCGATAGACCAGCGTCGTCTTGACGCCGAGGCCATGGAAAATGTTGGCGAATTCCACCGCAATATAGCCGCCGCCCTCAATGACAATCGCCTTGGGCAAGCGCTTGAGGTTGAAGGCTTCATTGGAGGTAATGCACAGATCATGGCCCAGCAACGCGTTGTGCGGATTGGCGCGTCCGCCGGTTGCGACAAGAACATGCTGGGCGGTGACGGTCCTGCCGTCCTTCAGAAGGCGGATCGTATGGGCGTCAATGAGCTCGGCGCGCGTATCAAAAATCGTGGCGTGATGCATGTCGAGCCCCTTTCGGTAGAGCCCTTCCAGCCGCGCAACCTCCTTGTCCTTGGCCGCGATCAGCGCCGCCCAGTCAAATCGGCTTTCCCCGACAGACCAGCCAAAGCCGGCAGCGTCTTGAAAATACTCGGGAAATTCGGAGGCGTAGACGAACAGTTTCTTCGGCACGCAGCCGCGGATGACGCAGGTGCCGCCAAACCGGTGTTCCTCGGCAATGCCGACCCGCTTGCCCATGCTTGCCGCCACTCGGCCCGCGCGCACCCCACCTGATCCGCCGCCGATGACGAACAAGTCAAAGTCAAATGCTGACATGGCGGTCTCCCCGGAAAAATGCCGATCCTGGCTGATACGCCGCGCAGCGAAAAAAACAAAGCCCGGCCAAAGCCGGGCTTCATCGCATCAAACGCCCAAAAACGAACAATTGGAGCCAGTCAGCTTTTCGGGAAAAACGAAATCCCCCGGCAAGACTACTGCTTGGGAGCTTCCACGGGAGCGGCGCCGTCGGCGGGGGCCTCTCCGTCTGCTGGGGTTTCAGCCGGGGCAGCGGCATCAGCGGCTGCCTTCACCCGCTTTCCAACAGCTTCGGCAAGGTCACGCCCCACACCTTTTTGCCAAATGTTGGCGGCCTCGATGATTTTCCGGGTCGCCAGCTGACCGTCGGCAATCAGCTTCTTGCCAACGTCGGTATTGTAGAAGGCGGCGATGGCGTTGAGTTCCTCCACAGTAAAGACGCTTGCATAGGCGCGGGCTGCTTCAGCTTCCAGATCAGCGCGGCGCGCAGCAAGTTTCAGCACTTCTTCTTCGACGGCGCTTGAGATCGCGGCCCCCAGATTAGGGTCTTTCTGGATCATCTCACGGCGCAGCGCGTCGGCCGCCTTGGGCAGGATGAGGTCGAAATCGTCAGTTGCCTTGATGGCCGTCACAGCGGCGCGGGCGGCCGCAAGGTGCTCAGGCGTTGCTTCCTGTGCCGAAGCAATTGAGGCGATGCACATAAAGGCAATTGCCGAGACTGTACGGCCAATTCGCAGGGCTGTTCTATTCAAAATCATGCTGTTCTCATGCTCCGTCGTCAGTCGGTTTAAGTGTTTCAATTCCATCGGCGCCGGCAAGGATCGCCAACGTCGCCATCCGCAAGAATATCCCGTGTTCCACGACCCCCGGAATGCGATTCAGCGCCATTGAGAGGGCTTCTGCATCCGGAATACGGCCAAAAGATGCATCAAGTATGAAGTGTCCCCCGTCTGTGACGAAGGTTTCGCCGGCCTTTTGCCGAAGGGTGATTTCGCCGCCAAGTCCAAGGCGTGCCGCCGCCTTCTCAACGGCTATTTTCGTAGCGGCAAGACCGAACGGGTTCACTTCAACGGGCAAGGCGAATGCGCCGAGAACATCGACAAGTTTGGATTTTTCGGCAATCACGATCATTGATTTGGACGCAGCCGCCACGATCTTTTCGCGCAGCAGCGCGCCGCCGCCGCCCTTGATCAACGTCAGATGCCTGTCAATTTCATCGGCGCCGTCAATGGTGAGATCAAGCTCCGGCATTTCCTCAAGGCTTGAGACGGGGACGGAAAGTTCCCGGCACAGCGTGGCCGTCCGTTCCGACGTCGCCACGCCCGAGACCCGCAGTCCGCCCGCAACTCGAACAGCAAGCAACCGCACAAACTCCTCGGCGGTCGAACCTGTTCCAATGCCGATCCGCATACCGTTCTCGACATGCTTCAACGCTTCTTCAGCCGCCTTGATCTTGAGATAACGGGAGTCCATGCCGGGTGCCTGATTGTTCGGGCGTCTCAATACACACCTAATTGCCGTGTGCAAAGGCCGCCGTGTCGTCTCCGCGCGCATCTCGATAGTCGGACGGTCTTGCCTGACGCTCCATGATTGGCTAGTCGCATCCAGCTTCATTCTGGATCAAATCATGCCCCGGCCCATTCTGGTACTCGATCTCGACGGCACGCTTGCCGACACTGCGCCGGACCTTCTGGACAGCCTCAATCATTGTCTTGAGCATGCCGGTATCGGCCCGGCGGACCCGTTGGCACTGCGAACCTATGTTGGCAACGGCGCAAGAGTGATGATCGAACGGGCGTTCGAGGCGCGCAGGCATCGCCTTGACCCGCCAAGGCTCGATGAGTTGCAGGCCGTCTTTTTGCAGCACTATATCGCCAACATGCCCGGCAAGACGGCGCTGTTTCCCGGCGCCCGTGGATTGCTCGACCGCGCATCGGACGGCGGGTTTGCGCTGGCTGTCTGTACAAACAAGATGGAGGCCATGTCGGTTCGGCTTCTTGAAGGGCTTGGCATTGCCGGCATTTTTTCCGCCATTTGCGGAGCCGACACCTTTTCGTTCCGCAAACCCGATGCAAGGCATTTGACCGAAACCATCCGTCTTGCGGGAGGAGATCCGGATCGGGCCGTCATGATCGGGGATTCGCGAACCGATATCGATACGGCCAAGGCCGCCGGCATACCGGTTATCGCCGTAGATTTCGGCTACAGTGATCGGCCCGTCGTCGAATTTGATCCAAGCTGTGTCGTCTCGCATTTTGACGAGATCAGCCTTGACCTGCTGTCTAGACTCGGCGCCAAAGGCGGCTGAAACACTCAGTTGGACAGGTAGGTCGCGCCGACCCGGTACGCAATTGCCTCGAAAGCCTCAATCAATTTCTTTGCGTTGGTCGCATCATAATAGTGGGACGAATCCGACGCGCACTGTTCCAGCATATACTTGGCATCGCCGCCAATATCAGTGCCAAAACTGATGACAAACAGTTCGACCTTGTCCTCTTTGGCCCTTTCACAGGCGGTTCGGGTCCACATATTCGCCTTGGCGACTTCGCTTGCGTACTGCGCGGGATCCATGTCTGGGCTCAGAACGTGGTGGGTCGGCGCATCCGGCAAATCAGCCATGGCCTGATTTTCACCATCGCTCATCAGCACCATGATCTTGCGCACTTTCTTGTCATGCGTCGGATCAACGCCCTCCTGATACGGCATTGCCTTGGTGAGCACCCGCCAACCCCACATCACACCCTCGGGAATGTAGGTATAGTCGTTGGTCCATAGCGAACTTATATGATTGGCAACCTTGATCGCGTCGTTGGTCAGCGGCAGGATTTCCGTATTGCACCAGGTGTTCATGAGACCGGGGAATTTTGATCCGGCGTAGGGTTCCTCAAGATTGTTCGGCTCCGGCCTTGATCCGACGCATCCCGACCAGACTTTCTCTCCCGTTGGACTGCACATTCTGGTGGAAGTCGAGCCGTAGATTGGCGGGCAATAGCTGCCCACGACCGGCACGCCGTCATAATACCATGTGTACGGCTCGCAGGTTCCATAACCCGTCACTTCATAATGGTCCCAGCACGTCTCACCGGTCGGACCACTGTCATCGGGAACCGACAACCACGGCGCATTGCGGTTGGCGAGCCCGACATTGATGTAGCGCGCGAACGGAACAATCGAGATTCTCGATCGGTCTTTCAAATTGTCATCGTTGAGAATGGCATCATTGAACCTCAGGGCAGCGACCTTGAGTGCGTCGATCCGCTTGACCTCGGTTATGCCCGGCGGAAGCAGGGTTCCATCCGGATCAATCTCGCTCGGGCTGACACCTGCGGGCTTGGTCATCGAATGCGTGGTATCGAGCGCCAGCGATATGTCCAAAAGGGTGTCCTGGCCAATCGTGACCGAAGAAGTCGCGGTCACATCGGTGTTGCCGTTTCCGAAAACCTGCATGATAAACACAGGCGCCTCGACCTCGGAATCGAGCGTGAACACGAGGCCGTCAAGCGTTGCGGCTTTAATCGTGGGGACCGGGTCGCCTGAGGGAGCGTTAAAATTGCTCTCCAAATAGGCAGCCATTGCCGGCTGACCGGGCAGTTCGCCATGCTTTTTGAACTCGAGCGCCGCGTAAAGTGCCGCAGCATCATTGGCCGCCCGCAGCCGCGAACGCACTTGCACTGCATATGAATAGTCAACCGACATGCCGACTGCCGCAAGCAGAGGAATGCTGAGCAGCGACATCAAGATCGCAAACTGACCGCCGCGGTCGGCGGCAAAAGCGCGAAACAGGTTTGAAATGCGTATCAAGTTTATCAGCCCCGAAGTCCGTTGAAATTCATTAAACGAGATTCACGAAAATTCCCTTTGCGCCATCGGATAATATCGCTCGTCGCCGTTAACGAAGATTTAGCGTCCCGATCAGCTGCAGCGCTGTCGCGGCCTTGAATGCTGGGTGCGAGTTTTGCTTGCATTCCCAACCCACAATGCGTTCAATGCGCGGTTCAAGGGGAGTGTCGTTTTGCGTCCATTCGACGAAATGCTGGTCAATGATGAGGGCGTGCGCCAGCCGTACCGCAGTTATGAAAAGTGGTTCGCAGGTCAGGATCGCGCCCAACTCTCCGAGAAAGCCACCGACGCTGAACGGGCCTTCAGGCGCACCGGCATCACCTTCAACGTCTATGGCGATGAAGAGGCGACCGAGCGGCTCATACCATTCGACATCATTCCGCGCATCATCTCGGGATCTGAATGGCGCCGGCTCGAACAGGGCATTGAGCAGCGGGTTCTTGCGATAAATGCTTTCCTCGACGACATCTACCACCGCCAGGAAATCGTGCGCGCCGGCCGCATCCCTAAAGAGCTGATCTACAACAATGCCGCTTTCGTGCCGGAGATGATCGGCTTCCGCCCGCCCGGCAACGTCTATACCCACATTATCGGCGTCGACATTGTGCGCACGGCCGAAAACCAGTTCTATGTCCTGGAAGACAACGCACGCACCCCCTCCGGCGTCTCCTACATGCTGGAGAACCGGGAAACCATGATGCAGCTCTTTCCCGAACTGTTTCAGCAGTGCAAGGTCAGACCCGTCGAGGATTATCCGAAGCTCTTGCGCCAGTCCCTGGGCCAGGTCAGGCCGAAAATCAGCAGCGACAGGCCGACGATCGCGGTATTGACGCCGGGCATTCACAATTCCGCCTATTTCGAGCATGCCTTTCTCGCCGACCAGATGGGCGTCGAACTTGTGGAAGGCACCGACCTCAAGGTGATGGACGGGCGCATCGCCATGCGCACCACGCAAGGTTACCGGCCAATCGATGTCCTTTATCGCCGCATTGACGACGCCTACCTTGATCCGCTCACCTTCAACCCGGACTCCATGCTGGGCATTCCCGGCATCATGGATGTTTATCGCGCCGGCAATATCACCATCGCCAATGCGCCCGGCACCGGCATCGCCGACGACAAGGCGATCTACTCCTACATGCCGGAAATCGTCGAATTCTATACGGGGCGAAAGGCCCTGCTTGAGAATGTCCCGACCTGGCGCTGCGCCGAAGCCGACAGCTTGAAGCATGTCCTGGAAAACATCAAAGACCTTGTGGTCAAGGAAGTGCACGGCTCCGGCGGTTATGGCATGCTGGTAGGCCCGACATCCACAAAGGCCGAGTGCGCCAAGTTCTGTGAGAAACTGCGGGCCAACCCTTCAAACTATATCGCCCAGCCAACGCTCGCGCTCTCCACCACGCCGATTTTCACACAAAGCGGTCTTGCACCGCGCCATGTCGATCTTCGCCCCTATGTTCTGGTCTCTGACAGGGTCCGTATCACGCCGGGCGGTTTGACCCGTGTTGCGCTGAAAGAGGGGTCGCTCGTGGTAAATTCGAGCCAGGGCGGCGGCACGAAGGACACATGGGTGCTGGATGACTGACGCACAGCACATGTTGCTCGGAAGAACCGCGAACGGTCTGTTCTGGATGCATCGCTATATCGAGCGTGCCGAGAACATGGCGCGTCTGGTGGATGCGGGCCTGCGCATGGCCCTTACCAAGGCAACCGGTGGCCCTGAAGAATGGTCGTCCGTGCTGATGAGCGCGGGCGCTGACACGAGTTTTCGCGAAAAACACGACACCTACAGCGCCGAGACGGTGGCCGACTATTTGCTGCGCGATACCGATAATCCTTCCAGCGTGCTGTCGTGCATTGAAACGGCGCGCACCAATGCACGCATGGTCCGTACAGCCCTGACCAGGGAGACCTGGGAAAGTGTCAATGATGCATGGATGAACCTGCGCGCACTCCTTGCAAACCCGTTGCCCAGAAGCGAAATGCCGGGCGTCCTCGACAAGATCAAGCGCGAAACCGCGCTCATCCGCGGCGCTTTTGTCGGCACCATGCTGCGCAGCGAGAATTTCTACTTTTCGCTGCTTGGAACTTACATCGAGCGCGCCGACAACACCGCCCGCATTGTCGACGTCAAATATTATGTGCTGCTGCCTTCCGTCTCCTATGTCGGCACCTCGCTCGACAATTACCAATGGGAATCGCTGCTGCGCTCAGTCTCGGCGCATCGCTCGTACCGCTGGGTCTATGACGCGGAATACAAGCCCGCCAACGTCACCGACTATCTGATCCTGAACCAGCGCATGCCGCGCTCGCTTGCCTTCTGCTACCGAAATATCGTCGACAATCTGACGCGGCTTGCCGATGATTACGGAACCAGGGCCGAACCGCATGATCTCGCCGATTTGACGCTCAAGACGTTGCAGAACCGCACCGTCACCCAAATCATCGATACCGGTCTTCATGAGTTCCTCGCCGAATTCATCAAACAAAACAACCGCATCGGCAATTCCATCGCCGAAGCCTACAATTTCAACTGATTGAAACGGCAAATCCGATGCTTCTCAAGATTCAGCACGTTTCCGAATACACTTACGATCATCCGGTTGCCTATGCCTTGCAGCGCATCCGGCTGACCCCCCAATCGGGGCGCAGCCAGAAAGTCCATGACTGGACCGTCAACTATCATGGCGCTTCGCGCGAAGTTTCCTATCTGGACGGCTTTGGCAATATTACCGAACTTGTCCGCCACGAGCGCAACGCAGCAGACATGTCCATTTCCGTTGGCGGCACGGTTGAAACATTCGACGTGGCCGGGGTTGCCGGCGAAGATCGTGGCCCGACGCCGCTATGGACCTGGTTGAGACAGACGGTTCTGACAACCCCCGGCGCCTCCATCAACGCACTTGCCGCGGAGTTCACCGGGCCGGGCGACAGGCTGGGCATGCTGCACCAGCTGCTTGATACCGTGCACGCGCGCATCCGTTTCGTGGTCGGCGCGACGGATGCGAAAACCGATGCCGAAACCGCCCTGAATGCCGCCGTCGGTGTCTGCCAGGACCACACCCATGTATTTGTCAGCGCAGCCCGCCTTGTCGGCATCCCCGCGCGCTATGTTTCGGGCTATCTGATGCTCAATGAAGTGACCGATCAGGCGGCGAGCCACGCCTGGGCCGAGGCCCATGTCGATGGTTTGGGCTGGGTCGGATTTGATGCTGCAAATGGTGTCAGTCCCGACGAGCGCTATGTGCGCCTCGCCACCGGACTTGACTACCGGGACGCCGCGCCGATCTCCGGAATCCGGCATGGCGCTGGTGCTGAGCGGCTTGCAGTCGTCATCAATGTAGAGCAGTAATCCCCCCGGCGGCAACGGGATTCGAGTGGACCTGGAATGACTTACTGCGTTGGTATGAAACTGGAATCCGGCTTGGTCTTCATGTCGGACACCCGCACTAACGCTGGCGTGGACAACATCTCGACGTTTCGCAAAATGTACACTTGGTCACGTGCGGACGAACGCGTCATTGTCTTGATGGCCTCCGGCAATCTTGCAACGACGCAGGCGGTGGTCAGCCTTCTGGATGAACGCACAAAGGCCGTCGCGGACCGACACCCTTCACTGCTTGAGACCCCTTCCATGTTCCAGACGGCGCGCCTCATCGGCGACACGGTCAAAGAGGTGATCAACGGTGCGGCCACCGAGGGCCAAAAGGCGGAAGGCTCGTTCAACGCCTCGTTCATCATGGGAGGTCAGATCAAGGGCGGTGAGCCGCGTTTGTTTCAGGTCTATCCCGAGGGAAATTTCATCGAATCCACCGCCGATACGCCGTTTTTCCAGATCGGCGAGCACAAATACGGCAAGCCTATCCTGGTTCGCGCCTATGACCGGGCCATGAGTTTTGCTGAAGCTGCCAAACTCCTGTTTGTCTCCTTCGATTCTACCCTCAAGTCGAACTTGTCCGTCGGCATGCCTTTCGATCTGCAATTCTACGAAAAGGACAGCCTGCAAGTTGGTGTGCAGCGCCGCATCAATCGCGATGATGCCTATTACAACGCCATTTCAGATGGCTGGTCGGACGCGCTGAAAGCGGCCTTTGCCAGTCTGCCGAGCTATACGGGGTAAGGCGTGGGCATCACGCCTGCGGTGCTGGGGTAAGGCAATGAGCGGCATGTTTCCGTTGGGAAAAAACCAGACCGAATATCGCCGGCTCTCCATCGGACATGTCTTTATCGACACTTTTCGCGGCATGGACATGCTGGTAGTCGAGGATGAGGCGCTCGGCCATCCGCAAGGTCGAAGTTCTCGAGTATCGGGTACTCGGCATGGAAGCCATCTGGCGCATCGAAGTCGAGGATTTCCCGGCCTTCATCGTCATTGACGGCAAGGGCAATGACTTTTTCAAGGAACTCAGTCTCGGATAATGCCAGAGGCAGAAATTATTCATGGTTTTCGCACCAGATGTAGTGTCGCGATAAATAACAAACATTTATGTGAGGTGATTGACCGTTTCGCGATTCGCGGCGATTATGCGCGCATCAACTCAAGAGGCTGCACCCGTGAAAAAGACGATCTCTTCCCTGCTTATGGCACTCCTGCTCACCGTTCCGGCCTCGTTGGCGCCGCAGACAGCTTCCGCCGAAAGCGCCTTCGCCCGCTTCATTCAAGCGGGTCAGCCGCGGGCGAATGGTGGCAAGTTCATGTCCGACCATTCGCCGATTCCGCGCAAGACCGTCTCATATGACAAGTCCGTTCCGGCCGGTATGATCATCATCGAAACCGCCGAGCGCCGCCTCTATTACACGCTTGGCAATGGCAAGGCGGTCAAATTTGCCGTCGGCGTCGGCCGCGAGGGCTTTGAATGGGCCGGCACCAACCGCATCAGCCGCAAGGCCGAGTGGCCAGGCTGGACCCCGCCGGCCGAAATGCGCCGCCGCGAGGCCAAGAAGGGCCGCATTCTGCCGGTTTATCAACCGGGCGGCCCGACCAACCCTCTGGGCGCACGCGCCATGTACATTGGCGGCTCGATCTACCGCATTCACGGCACCAACCAGCCGTGGACACTCGGGCAGGCCATGTCTTCCGGCTGCATCCGGATGGCCAATAACGATGTCAAATTCCTGTATGAGAAGGTCGGCATTGGCACCAAGGTCATCGTGCGGCGCTAGGCAGCGGCGGCGATTGACTTTCCTGCGGCAAAATCGCGGATTGCCTTGAACACCCCCGGATCATTGACGATACGCCGGTGTCCAAGCCCTTCGGCCCTGACCAGCGACACATGTCTGCCGGCCTTTTCCATCGCGAGCGCCTCCGAAAACGCCACTTCGCGATCGTCCGGGGCATGGATGACGAGAACATCGCCGTCAAAAGCCTTGATCAGCCCTGCCGACACAAAATCACGGAGCGGGCGTCCGGCGATCTTTTGAATGCGCGCTTCCATGGCGGCTTGCGCCCGGCGGCCAAGGCCAAAAAACCGCCCGACGCCGGTAAACAGTTGCGGCATCGAACTGGGCGCAGAAATCGTCACCAGCCGGGCGGCCGGCAAGGGCCGGGTTCCGGCGATCGCCCCCGTGACCGCATTCACCGCGACTGCTCCGCCGAAGGAATGGCCTACGATCAGATCAAACGGTTCGAACCAGTCAGCCACCGCCTGCACGGCTTCAACCCCGAGTTTCAGATTGAGCCGTCTCCCGCTCGATCCGCCATGTCCCGGCAGGTCAACCCCGATGACATCCCAGCCGTGACGGGTGAGATCATCAATCATGCCGGCCATCAAATCGGTGCGGGAGCCCCAGCCGTGAATCACGAGCGCACGTCCCATCCGGTGAATACCGGGCTTGGCCCGGAACTGATGCGCCATCACGCAGCCGGCTTGTGTCTTCATCAAGTGGTGGCGCGCCTCAGCGATCACCGGCGCGGCGCGGTCAATGGCGGCCCGCTCCTTTGCGCCGGGCCTGCGCGGGTCCGCCGTCCTGCAAAACAATTCGAACGCCGCCCTGCCCGCCAATCCGGGAAAAAGCCGTCCGCCTTGACCCAGAATAAGCCTTGTGACCAATTGACCGGAACGAGACATGACCGACTCCTTGAAGATAGTTCAACCATGAACAATATTGTTCAATCATGAACAAAATACAAGCCCTCCCCTGGGATAATCCGCGTTTCAAGAACTGGGTTTCCCTGGTGCGTGCGCACAACAGCGTCGAACGGGCGCTTGGCCGCGCGCTGCAGCCGCTTGACCTGAAGACCGCTCATCTCGACATCTTGTTGAATGTGTTCAGGTTTCCGGACCTTTCCCAGCAGGACCTCGCCAGAAGACTGCTTGTCGGCCGCTCCAACATGAGCATGCTCCTGCCCCAACTCGAAAAGCGGGGACTGCTTGTCAGAACGCCGGATGCCAAGGACAAGCGCATTCTGCGTCTTTCGCTGACCCAACCCGGAATCGTCCTCACCTGCAAGGCGATCGACCTCCACGTGGAACTCATTGACAAGGTGATGTCCGCCTCCAGCCAGGAGGAATGCGATCTGGTCGGCGATACGATGAAGCGGGTGGTGGAGACCCTTGAAGGGCCAAAGAGGTAGGCGCCCTGCCCGGTCGCCGGCCCGCAAAGTTTTCGATTGAACTCAACCTTACGCAGGGGTAACTTCCATACAGACGTCACACGGGCGCCAACCAGATCCGGCAAGGAGATTGGGGAGGAAACCATGGACTTCATCGAGCGTATTTTCGGCATTTCACCGGATGGCGGCTCAGGCAGCTTTGAGTTCATGCTGCTTTTCATTCCGGTTGCGGCCATCGCCGCCATCATCGCTTACCGGCGCGGCAGGCGCCCCAAACCTTAACTCATCGTCCCGAGAACAGCTGCCCCCGCGCGCCGGGGACTGCAAGATAGTTGTCGTTTCTGCTGACTGTCTGGGGAGTTTGGTGCATGAAACACGCACGGTTTTGGAAGACGTCCGGCAAGTACTTGCTGCAGGTGATCGCCTACCGGTGGATTTTCAGCCTCATCGATCTTTGCAAGCGCGCGCTGGAGGCGTGGCGCAAGTTCTGCGAGTTCCTCAAGCTGCCGCACCCCAAGCAGGAGGAGTTGGCCGATTGCACCGTGGTCAACACGCCTTCGTTCCACCGGCCCGATCCGTGCATCTATTCGCAGGATTATCTTTTGAAACTCGGACTGGCCGTCACATGGGACAATCCGGACATTGTCCTGCGCAAAGGCGGCGTCATCGTCACCGAACATGATCTGCTGCCAGCCACCGAATACGAGATCGACGCCACAGTGTGGAACAATTCCTACGACGCGCCCGCCTTCGGGCTCAAAGTGCTGTTCTCTTTTCTCTCATTCGGTGTAGCGACCGTGGAAACGGCCATTGGCCAGACCTTTGTCAATCTCGGCGTGAAGGGCGGCGTCAACCATCCGGCAAATGCCAGGATGAAGTGGAAAACCCCGCCGAGCGCAGGCCATTTCTGCCTGAAGGTCGTGCTGGACTGGATCGACGATGCCAACCCCGGCAACAATGTCGGCCAGAACAATCTGAATGTCGTGGCGCCGCAGTCTCCGGCCGAGTTCACCTTCAGGCTGCGAAACGCGGCGGACAGAGAGGAAAAGTTCGGCTTCGAGGTCGATACTTATGCAATCCCCAATGCGCCGTCCTGTCCGGCCCGCCTTGAGCAAGCAGACAAGCAGCGTTTTTCCGAGCGATTGAAGAAGATTCAAGCCGTGCACGACAAGGCCAATTTTCCGGTGCCGGCGGACTGGAAAGTGGAGATCTCTCCCGACCAGCCCTTGCTTGATCCGGACGAGGAAATTGACGTAAACGTCAAGATCACGCCGCCGGGCGGCTTTGCCGGATCAAAGCCTTTCAACGTCAACGCGCGCCAGGGCGGCAAATACGCCGGGGGTGTGACGCTCGTAGTGTCAACAGAATTGTAAGGGAGACGCGTCATGGCCCATCGCCAATACACCAAATGCGTTCAGCCCGCCGATTATGACAACATGGGGTTTACGTTTCTCGGCTGGGTCGGCGGCGTCACCACGGCGGTCGCCTTGATTTTGGGCATGCTCATCTTCAGCGCCGCTCCTGCCGCCCTGCTTGCCGCCATCGCCGCCGTGACCACCCTGATTGTCTTTCTGCGCTGGTGGCTGGAAGGCCGCCTGATTTGCCTTGGAGGCTTGCAATGCGTGATCGGCGTCGCCATGGGCCGGGCAAGCGTGTTGCCACGGAAAAAAGCCGGCGATGACGACGCCTCCATCAATGTGGCGCTTGCTCCGGGCAAGATCGATCTCAACCAGCCGGACTTCAATGACCGCTTGCCTGCGCCTGAACAGGAATATTGGGACAACCCGCTGCAGGGCCATATCACAAAACCGCAGGACCCGGTCATTGCCATCGGCCGCAGCTATGTCGGCGATGAAGGTCATTCGCACTATCTCAAAGCCGTCCACAGCGAGTTTGAAGGCAGCGGCATTCGTAACCTCCTGATCTGGGCCGAAATCATCTTGCCCCTCTTGATTGCCGCGCTGATCATCTCGCTGATCCCAGGCGGCGGCTTCATTTCCCTGCTTCTGGGCCTCCTCGCCCTTTTGCTGAGTTTGATTGCCGCAGCCATTGGCCTCACCTCACCGCTCAATCCGGGCGATCCGCAGGACGTCAATCCGAATCTCGGCGAACTCGCGGCAGGCGACATTCTGGTGCTCAAGGGCGACTGGGTTTACGATTCCCTCCACAATGGCTGGAACGAAATCCATGCCATTCATGCCTGCCAGAAGATCGGACGAATAGACGACGGAATCACTTGGCCGGCGAAAATTGACGCGCCCGATGGATTTGTCGGCGACATCGGCCTCGACACCATCGAAAAGGTCAAGGTGGCGATCGGCGCCTGGTGTTTGTCGATTAATCAGGCGGAAGACGCGGAAGGCGGCGGCAACCGCACCGACCCGGCGCAGAACTGGGTCGTGCATCCGCTGATTGACGGTTGCAGAAGGGACATCATTCTCTGAGGTATTTCCATGAAAAATGGAAACCGGTTTTCCGTCCGGAAATGCGCAAAACAAATTGCTGGAGACCGTCAGTGATTCAATGAAACGATGAATGTTTCTAGATGCCTACCCGCGTCCGAGCCCCTTCGCCTTGAGCTCGTCCAGATACCCCTGCCACCGCTCGTCGCCGTTGATGCCGAGCTCGTGCAGATACACCCAGGTGAATATTCCGCTGTCATGCCGGTCATCGAATACCAGCCGCACAGCGTAATTGCCGATCGGCAGAACCTGCGCAATCTTCACATGACGCTTGCCCGGAACCGTGACGCGTTGCTCCGGCGAATGGCCTTGCACTTCCGCCGATGGCGACAGGACGCGCAACATTTCGGCTGCCAGCGTGAAGCGCTCACCGCTCTCAAATGCGACCGTCAACTCGGATTTGTCCTTCGACACGCGGATTTCGCTCGGCCAGGGGCGATTTTCAGTCATTTTGCGTCTCACATTCAATTGATTGGGCTTATGCCGAAGGATAGAATGCCGCAAGGCCAAACACCTTGACGCAGCGCCCCGCGCGCCCGACATAAAGTGATGGAAGGAAAAACTTTGCGCAAACCCATCACCCTCCCTGACCCGATGATTGACCCGTTTGGCCGCGCGGTCACTTATTTGCGTGTCTCGGTCACCGACCGCTGCGATTTCCGCTGCACCTATTGCATGGCGGAAGACATGACCTTTCTGCCGAAAAAGGACCTCTTGACTCTGGAAGAGCTCGACCGGCTTTGCACCGCCTTCATCGACAAGGGTGTCAAGAAACTGCGCCTGACCGGCGGTGAACCTCTGGTGCGCAAGAACATCATGCAACTAGTCCGCTCGCTCTCGCGGCATTTGGCGTCGGGCGCGCTTAATGAACTGACCCTGACCACCAATGGCTCGCAGCTCACAAAATACGCCGCAGAGCTCGCCGAATGCGGCATCAAGCGCATCAATGTGTCGCTGGACACGCTCGAT
>JANNRN010000016.1:0-6640 GCA_031401375.1 Phyllobacteriaceae bacterium
AGGGCAGGGAAATGGTTCCCGCGCCGAAGGAAGCCACAATCGGACTGTTCAATCAATTGGAGGAAGCGCTCGATGCGCGCGGCTATTTCCGTCCAAAGGAAAAGACCGAGGTGATGACCCACAACCTGCGCGCCATCCTGATGCGCGCCGCTTTCACGGAAACCGAAATCCGGCTCTTGCGAGGGGTGGTCAATTCGCTCGACAATTTCTCGCGGCAAAGCCCGAAAGGGGCAGGGGCGCCGGAAGGGAGGGCAAGGGTGAAGAAAGAAGGGAGTAGTAAGACGCGAGTAGCGAATAGGGAGTAGCGAGTAGTGAGTAGTGAGTAGTTATTCGTTTTTGAAACTTGGAGCGACATGGCCGCTGAATAAATTTTCCTTCGCTACTCCCTATTCGCTACTCCCTACTCCCTATTCGCTATTCGCTACTCCCTACTCCCTACTCCCTATTCGCTACTCGCTACTCGCGCCTTTACTTGGAGTATCCATGGCAAAACCCGATCATAAACCCATCCTGTTCTTCGACTCCGGCATAGGCGGCCTGACCGTTCTGCGCGAGGCGCGCATCCTGATGCCGGACCGGCGGTTCATCTATGTCGCGGATGATGCCGGATTTCCCTATGGCCGCTGGGACGAGCAGGCGCTGAAGGCGCATGTTGTCGCGCTTTTCGCCGGGCTGATCGCCGCGCACGATCCGATCCTGAGTGTTATCGCCTGTAACACTGCGTCCACCATCGTCATGGCCGAGCTGCGCGCCGCTTTTCCTCAGATGCCGTTTGTCGGCACGGTTCCCGCGATCAAGCCGGCGGCTGAGCGGACGCGCTCGGGGCTGGTGTCGGTCCTTGCAACGCCCGGCACAGTGAAGCGACAATATACCCGCGACCTCATCAGCCAGTACGCCGCCAAATGCCATGTGCGGCTTGTCGGCAGTGAAAATCTGGCTGAACTTGCCGAAGAATATATGCGTGGCGGCTTTGTTGACGAGGAAGCGGTGAGGGCGGAAATCGCCCCCTGTTTCGTTGAGAAGGGCGAGCGGCGCACCGACATTGTTGTGCTCGCCTGCACGCATTACCCATTCCTCGTCAACCGCATGCGCAAGACCGCACCCTGGCCGGTGGACTGGATTGATCCCGCCGAAGCCATCGCGCGGCGGGCGCTGTCGCTATTGGCGGAAATCGCTCCGGCAGAGGCGGCGACGGAACCAGCATTAGCGCAGGACCTCGCAATTTTCACTTCCGGCAATCCGCATTTTTCGACACGAAGGCTGATGGGCGGGTTTGGATTGGGGCTTCTGGATGAACAACGCATTGAACGTGGCGGCGAGTTCAAGTAAGGCAATGCCATGGAGAAACTATCCGAAATCGTTGGTTTGAGAGGCGGCGTCCCGTTGCGGGCATATGCGAAACTCGTTGCCTTTCGACGTGACGTGGAGCGGGCATTGCCCCAACAGGTGAAAGAAGTTGTTCTTTTCGGCTCCCGCGCTCGTGGCGATGCGACCCGAAATTCCGACTATGACATCGCAATAATCCTGCAAGGCTCAGACGCCGGCACGGTGATGGATCGAAGGCTTTCTGATCTTGCATACCCCTACCTGATTGATGGTATTCACATCAGACCGATCTCCATGTCAGCCGAACACCTGGAGACTGTCGCGAATTTCCCCTTGGCGCGTTCGATTGCGCGCGAGGGAGTTATCTTGTCTTGAACGCCAAGAAATTGACTGACCCACCCAAGAAAAAGCACCCAAAAACACCACGCCTCGAACCTGCCAAGCCTTGGACTGATGCGGAAAGAGCTGAACGGGCGGCGTATGAATTTCAGAAGGCGGTAAAATTTCTAACTGAGGCCGACAAAATTCTACGCTTGCGGACCGTGCCAAATGCCTGCGTGCACTCTGCATATTACGCCATGTATCATTGTGCCTGCGCGGCAATTCTGGCTGCCGGCGGTGTTGGCAAGCTGCGTAATTTTCCCGAAAGCCACAAACATGTGCTTGAGCATTTCGCCAAGATAACCGTAAATGAGACTGGCCTTCTTGCCGAAACTGGAGCTGCGTTGAACAGGGTAATGGGTCTTCGGGAGATTGCCGACTATGGGGTTAACCGGGATCCTTCCCGTGCAGATGCAGAAATCGCCGTGCAGGAGGCCCACAACTTCATCAACGCTTGTCGCCAAAAGTGGACTCTTGCCGAATAACTGCCTGGCGCGCAAATCAGGCAACAAAGAACCTCTGCGAGGCATTTGCACAAGAATCAATTGCGAATGATTTTGGTGCTCTATCCGCTGCACGTCTGTTGCAGAAACAATGCCGCGTCCTGACCTAGTTCGCATACCCCGTCGGCAGGGCGGTTGCAGCTTTCAGCGTTTCCATCGAAATGTAGGCCGATATGCCTGAAAACTCGAGTTTCCTGACCATCCGTTTGTAGATGAGGTCATAGGTTTCAACGTCAGGCACCGCTATTTTCAGGATGTAGTCAATATCGCCCGTCAACCGATGGGCCTCGATAATCTCGGGAATGTCGGCGAGCAGGCGGCTGAAGGGCTCATGCCATTCAGCGGAGTGGCGGGCGTTGCGAATGGCGACAAACACGGTGGTTGGCAGGTTCATCGCCGTGCGGCTCAGCAACGCCACCCTTGCCGCGATGTAGCCCTCGTCTTCAAGCCGTTTGATGCGCCTCGCGCAGGCCGACAGCGACAGGTTGACGCTCGTTGCAAGATCGGCGACCGCAAGGCTGGCATTGGCCTGAAGCCTGTCCAGAATTAGGCGGTCACGTTCATCCAGCATTACGCGTGCTTCTCCAAATCTGCGCAGAATTCAGTCTAATTTTTTCGTTTTTGCGCCATGAATGCAGCGCCATCAGATCAGTTTCGCCTGAAATTTGCAAGCATCAATCGCTGGAAAAGCACTATTGTGTTGCAACAAGCGGAGGTCAAAATGAAGTGTATCGGGCTGATCGGCGGCATGAGCTGGGAAAGCACAGCGGTTTATTACAGCCAGATCAACCAGGCTGTGCGTCAACGGTTGGGCGGACTGCATTCGGGGCACATTCTGTTGGAATCGCTGGACTTTGCCGGCATCGTGGCCCTGCAGAAGGCCGGCAAGTGGGATGACGCCGCTGCCGTGCTTGGCGCTTCCGCCGCGCATCTGGCCAAAGGCGGCGCCGACTGCGTGCTCATCTGCACCAACACGATGCATCTTGTTGCAGATGAGGTCAGCGCGATGTCGCCGGTGCCGCTCATCGACATCATTGATGTCACCGGCGACGCGCTGAAACGGGCGGGCATGCACCGGCCGCTGCTGCTGGCCACCCGCTATTCGATGGAGCACGGCTTTTATCATGACCGCATGATGGCCTTGCACGGTGTTGACCCGATAGTGCCTGAGGCGGGCGGGCGCGATGCCATGCACCGGATCATTTTCGACGAGCTTTGCCGCGGCATTGTGCGCGATGAATCGCGGCTGGATGTCATCAGGATCATGGCGCAGGGCATTGAGAGCGGCGCTGACAGCGTCATTCTCGGCTGCACCGAGATTTGCATGCTGATCGAGCAAAGCCATTCGACCTTGCCGGTGTTTGATTCAACCGCGCTGCACGTGCAAGCGGCAGTGGAGTTCGCCTTATCCTAAGTGTCTGTTCAAGAATTCAATGTCGAGAGTCAGATGGTGTGGTTTTGTGAGCACCGGAGCGGAGCGAACTTAAGTTCGTGAGCACCGGGAGCGGAAGAAAACCGCATCAGATGGCCGCGAGATTGAATTATGGGACAGACACTAACGCCTTGCGCACCTGCGGCGCCACCTTGGTGGCAAACAGTTCAATCGCCTTCAGCGTCTTTTCATGCGGCAAGGACCCCATGTCGATCTGCATGAGGAAGCGGTCGTTCTTGAAGAAAGTGTGCTCAAGCAGGATTTTGTCGGCCACTTCATTCGGATCGCCAACCAAAAGCGCGCCGCTTCTGCCGCGCCCCGCCTCATATTGCGGGCGGGTGACTGGCGGCCAGCCGCGCTCGCGGCCGATGCGGCCAAACATGTCCGCGTAAGGCGGAAAATAGGTGTCGGCGGCTTCCTGCGAGGTTTGCGCGATGAAACCGTGCGAATTGATGGCGACTTGCAGTTTTTCCGGCGCGTGGCCTGCCTGTGCTCCCGCCTGCCGGTAGAGGTCCACCAGCGGCGCGAAGCGTTCCGGCTCGCCGCCGATAATGGCAATGGCCAGCGGCAGCCCCAGCGTTCCGGCGCGGATGACCGATTGCGGCGTGCCGCCGACGGCGATCCAGACGGGCAGGGGGTTTTGTACCGGGCGCGGATAAATCCCGACATTGTCCAGCGGCGCGCGGGTTGATCCCGACCAGGTGATGGGGTTCTCGTCGCGCAGCTTCAACAGCAGCTGGAGCTTTTCGGCAAACAGGCGATCATAATCATTCAGGTCAAAGCCAAATACCGGATAGCTCTCAATGAACGAGCCGCGCCCTGCCATGATCTCGGCGCGGCCATGCGAAATGAGGTCAACGGTCGAAAATTCCTGAAACACCCGCACCGGATCATCGGAGGACAGCACCGTGACGGCGCTGGTCAGCCGTATCCTCTTCGTCCGCGCCGCAATCGCCGCCAGCACGATTGCGGGCGTTGAAATGGCGAAGTCCGGCCGGTGATGCTCGCCGACGCCAAACACATCCAGCCCCGCCTGATCGGCAAGCTCCGCCTCTTCGATGAGATTTTTCAACCGCTGTTCGGGCGAGATGACCTGGCCGCTGACGGTGTCGGCGGCCACGGAGGCGAAGGTGTAGAGACCGAGCTGCATGGTGTTTCCTGATCAATTTTTGAGCGCAAGTCGAGGCGCCCCCCTCTGTCCTGCCGGACATCTCCCCCGCGAGGGGGTAGATCGAAGCTCCGCCCGTATCCAACTGTCTGCAACGCTGCAAGCACGTAGGAAAGTGGTGGAGCGCCAATCTCCCCCCTCGCGGGGGAGATGTCCGGCAGGACAGAGGGGGGCGCCTCGCGCTGACCTCTCCGATCCCGGCCACCTACATGTTTTCGCCCAGTCCTGCTATGCAAAAACACCCACCAACCGGGAGACCGCGCCCATGCAAACCCTCGCAATAGCCAAACCCATCGCCTTCATCCTGGTGCGCGACCGCGAAAAGGCGAAAGCCTTCTACAGCGGCGTCCTCGGCCTCACCCTCGTCTCCGAAGACAATTTCGCCGCCGTCTACGACCTCAACGGCATGTATTCCGGTGACAGTGTGTATTCCGGTGGGTATTCCGGTGGTATTCCGGTGACAGTGCACTTAATTGCAAATCTTCTCATCACCCTTCCTCCCCGAATTTCGGAGACAGTGCGCCCAATTGCAGGGGCGGTGCGAGTTCGTTTCCGGCCAAGGCGCAGGCAATTGGCCGCACAGTCACCGCAATTCTACCGGCGGCGCCCACTGCTCCGCCATTTCCGGAACAACGAAACCCGTAGCCGCGCGGTCATAATGCATGAGCTGCTGCGGCAGAATTGCGGTGACTGTGCGCCCAATTGTTAGTGCCGTGATCGGCTAAGTGACCACTGCCACCGTGCAATTGGGTGCACTGTCTCCTCAATTCGGTTCGCCGCTCCACCGCTTCGGACCCGGCTTTCCGGGCGCGAGCGTCCGCCCGAGCTTGGCAGGTGACAGGATTCCAACCGACAAAAGACATTCCCCATTCTTTTCAATCCCTTATCACTTTCCTCAATAACACTTATCCTCCTCTCCCAATCCCGCCCGATCATGCCGCCAGTTTGTTCCGAATCCGAAAAGGCATCCATGGACTGGGCTCTCGCCATCAACCGCAACCGTGATCTGCTCATGCGCATCATTGCGTCGCTGTTTGCGATGGTCGGGCTCGCCGAAAACGCAATGCCAGCAACGCTGCCCCGCCACGTCTATCGAGCCGTGCTGCGGCTGTTGCGGCCCGCCGAATCCGCCGTCCGGCGTCTCGTCATCATTGCGGCGCGCGGGCTTGTGCTGAAACCGCGTGCCTCTGGCGCCTTCCCGGCAGGGCTTGCCACGCACACCGGCGTGGAGCGCAATCCTGCCTTTTGCCTCATTGATCCGCTGAAGCGATTTGCCACAGTGGATTTTGAGCGGGGCAGGTTGCAAGCCTTGCCGCGCATCAGCGTTCCCGGTGTTCTCGATCCGGTGTTTGTCTTCAAGCGGGTTGCAAACGCCGAAGACCCCATTGCGGCAGGAGAGCTTTTGCGCCGGTTGCAGGCGCTCAAGCATGCGCTTGAACATCTGCCGCGACAGGCGCGGCGGCTGGCGCGCTGGCAGGCGAAGAGCGCACTTGCGCGTCAAACCGAAGTCACGCCCCGGCCCGGCCGACTCTCGCCTTTTCGTCCCGGCTTCGCACCGGGCTATCACCGGCGCCGGCCGCAGGAGATCGATGACATCCTCGCCGACTGCCATTATTTTGCGGTTGAGGCCTGGAAAGAGCCGGACACGTCGTGAATCTTTGCTGTGGGGAGAGCCCAGGTCGCGGCGCCCCCACCCTTAACCCCTCCCCACGAGGGGGAGGGGGATTCTGAGGCGCTGGTGTCTCCCTCCCAGACAGTACTGGTTCTCCCCGATCAGTCATCGTTTGCCCAGACGCCTGATTTTCAAATACCAGGAACCTCGGAAGTCGC
>JANNRN010000017.1:0-9222 GCA_031401375.1 Phyllobacteriaceae bacterium
ATTTCACGCCAAGGAAATGATCGAATACGGCACCAATGTCGCCGGTGGGGTGACGCCCGGCAAGGGCGGCGTCAGCGAACATGGCGTGCCGGTTTTCGACACGATGAAAGAGGCCGTCCTCAAGACCGGCGCCAATACGTCCATCGTGTTTGTACCGCCGCCGTTTGCGGCGGATTCGATCATGGAAGCGGCGGACGCCGGCATTCGCACCTGTGTCGCCATCACTGACGGCATTCCGGCGCAGGACATGATCCGCGTGAAGCGCTACATGCGCCGCTACCGGTCCGAGAGCCGCATGCGTCTCATCGGCCCGAATTGCGCCGGCATCATTTCGCCCGGCAAAGCCTTGCTCGGCATCATGCCCGGCAACATTTACCTGCAGGGCCATGTCGGCATTGTCGGACGTTCCGGCACGCTGGGCTACGAGGCCGCCGCGCAGATGAAGGAACTCGGCATCGGCGTTTCGACCAGCGTCGGCATTGGCGGCGATCCGATCAACGGGTCATCGTTCAAGGATATTCTCGAGCTTTTCGAGGCCGACCCCGAAACGCATGCCGTCGTCATGATCGGCGAGATTGGCGGACCGCAGGAGGCCGAGGCTGCCGAATATATCCGCGACCACATGAAGAAACCGGTCATCGCCTATATTGCCGGTCTTTCCGCGCCAAGAGGGCGCACAATGGGTCATGCGGGCGCGATCATCTCGGCGTTTGGCGAGAGCGCCTCCGAAAAGGTCGAGCTGCTGCGTGACGCCGGTGTTGCCATTTCAGTGACGCCCGCCGAAATCGGCGCCACTGTCGAATTGACGCTGCGCCGCGCCGCTTGACCTATTGGCAACAAGGAAAGATGCATTCATGAGCTTTTTCAACATTGAACAGGCGCCCGCCCGTTTGAACCGCAGCGAGCTTGCTGTTCCCGGCAGTCAGCCGCAAATGTTTGAAAAAGCGGCGGCGTCGCAGGCTGACGTCGTGTTTCTCGATCTGGAAGACGCCGTGGCGCCGGACGACAAGGAACAGGCGCGCAAGAACATCATCCAGGCCATCGGCGATATTGATTGGGGCAACAAGAGCCTTTCGGTCCGCATCAACGGCCTCGACACCCATTATATGTACCGGGATGTTGTCGATGTGCTCGAACAGACCTCCGACCGGCTTGATCTCATCATGATCCCGAAGGTCGGAACGGCGGCGGACGTTTATGCGCTCGATATGCTGTGCACCCAGATCGAAACGGCGCGCGGGCGCAAGAAGCGCATCGGATTTGAGTTGATCATCGAGACTGCGCTTGGCATGCAGAACGTGCATGCGATTGCCGCCGCTTCCAAACGCAACGAGTCCCTGCATTTCGGCGTCGCCGATTATGCCGCCTCGACCCGGGCCCGCACGACGACCATTGGCGGCGCCAATGCCGATTACGCCGTGCTGACCGATCCGCTTGAGGACAATTCGCGCGAGACCCATTGGGGCGACATGTGGCACTACGCGATCGCCCGGGTCGTCGTGGCGTCACGCGCCAATGGCCTTCGCCCGGTGGACGGTCCGTTCGGCAATTTTTCAGATCCTGACGCATTCAAGGCGGCGGCGCGGCGGGCGGCGGTGCTGGGCTGCGAGGGCAAATGGGCCATCCATCCCTCGCAAGTCGGCCTGGCCAACGACATCATGAGCCCGTCCGAAGCCGAAGTCACCCGCGCGCAGCGTATTCTTGCGGCAATGAAGGAAGCTGAAGCCCAAGGCAAAGGCGCGGTGTCGCTTGACGGGCGCCTGATCGACTATGCCTCGATCCGGCAGGCCACGGTTCTGGTCGAAAAGGCAGCGCAAATCTCCGCGCCAAGGTGAACATGGCCTGAGTAAATCCCGGCGGTTGCGCCAAATCAATGCCCGCCCACGGCCATTGGCGCATGAGCTTGGGCAAGTTGCCGGGGAACGGCCAGGAGAAAACCATGAGCCGTCTGCATACCGAAAACCATCTTGTCGCCCGTATCGGCTGGCTGCGCGCCGCCGTGCTCGGCGCCAATGACGGCATTGTCTCCACCGCAAGCCTCATCGTCGGCGTCGCTGCCGCGTCCGCAGCGACCAGCGATGTTCTAGTTTCCGGTGTTGCCGGGCTGGTGGCTGGAGCGATGTCGATGGCGGCGGGCGAATATGTCTCTGTGAGTTCGCAGGCCGATACGGAGCAGGCCGATATTGCGCGGGAAACTGGCGAACTTGCCGCTCAGCCGGAACTCGAGCGCCATGAACTTGCGCAAATCTATGTCAAGCGCGGGCTCGACGCTGATCTGGCGCTGAAGGTTGCCGATCAGCTGATGGCCAAGGACGCACTGGCCGCGCATGCGCTGGATGAACTCGGCATTTCGCAAATCACGGCGGCGCGGCCGATCCAGGCGGCACTGACTTCCGCGGCGACGTTTGCGGTCGGCGCCGCCATGCCGCTCGTGATGGTGATCCTGTCACCCGGCCAATATCTGGTTCCTGCGGTCTCGACCGCGTCGCTGCTGTTTCTTGCCTTACTCGGCGCTATAGGCGCGCGGGCTGGCGGAGCAAATGTGACAAGGGCGACCGCGCGCGTGACGTTCTGGGGCGCGCTCGCGATGGCGGCGACGGCGGGTATCGGGGCGCTGGTTGGAACGGCGGTTTAGGTCTGACCACGTCCTGTGATTGCCATTGTTTCGAGAATCGCGCCCCTGCGGGCGTATCCAGTTCCAATTGCGCGAGTATTGTTCTTCGCAATGCGACCGTTTCGAAAATCACGGATTTGGCCCCGCGCTTGGCGAGAGATCGTGCGGTCATGACACCCATGATGACGGCGCCCGTGGCAGCGAGGGGGCGGGGATGAAAAGCCTCATTAAGCTCGGCGTTCGCGGCCGATTGAAAATGGCCGGTTCTTTCTGCATAGTTGCTTGACCGGTGTTATCAACCGGCAGGAATTGTTCTGTGGGAGACCGATCATGAACAGAGTAGCTTATGCTGTTGCCGTCGCCGTTGCCGGGATGATGCTAGCATTTGGCGCGGCGAACGCGAAAGATGTCAAAATGACCGGCGAAGAGCTGACGGCATTGCTCACTGCGGGCAAGACGCTCAATCTTGGCGGCAAGGGCCAAGGTTATGCCGGCACCCTTGTGTTGACCGCCGATGGCAAGGGCGAAGGTTCGGCCAAGCCGGATGCCGGTGGCGAGATCAAAATCTCCGGAACATGGAAGATCACAGGCGACAAGTTTTGCCGGATGTGGGCCGGCCTCGACGATGGCAAGGAAGTTTGCGAAACTTGGATCAAGGCCGGGGAAAACTCAGTCAAGGTTATGAACGGCAAGAAACAGATCGGCTTGAATTCCTGGTAGGCGCCATGCGGGGAGGGCCTATTGGGGCGCTGGTTGGAACGGCGGTTTAAGCCCGTCCTAACCCCTGCGTCCGCGCCGTTCCCGCCGCACTTCGCTTCCCTGCACCGCTGCCTCCTTGTTGCGCATCGGGCCGATCTTCTCGACCACTTCCTCGACTGTCGGGCGCGAGCGCTTTTTGTGCCCGTCAATGGCTTTGCGCATGGCGGCCAAATGTCCGTAGCCGGTGCCGCAGCAGCCGCCAATGATGCGTGCGCCTGAATCAATCGCCAAGCGAGCGTATTCGCTCATGAGTTCGGGCGTCCCGGAATAGTAGATTTCCGCGCCGCGAAATTCCGGGATGCCGCAATTGCCCTTGACGATGACATTGGCGCCGGGCGCGGCGTCGGTCATCTCAAGCAGGCTCGCCAGAATATCTGACGCGCCGACGCCGCAATTGGCGCCGACGGCGAAGGGCTTTTCGATAAGCGGCTCGGCGACCTTGTGGATGTCGCGCGGGTGCATGCCCATCATGGTCTTGCCGGCCGTATCGAACGAGGCGGTGAAGACGAAGGGCATGTTGAGTCTCGCCGCAGCTTCGGCGGCGGTTTGCATTTCTTCCGGCGCCGACATGGTTTCGATCCAGACCACGTCAATGCCGCCTGCCTTCAATCCCTCGATCTGTTCGGCAAAGGCGTTGACCGCGTCCGCATGGGTCAGCGCGCCGAGCGGCTCGAACAATTCGCCAGTCGGGCCGACGGATCCGGCGACAATCACCTTGCGTCCCGCCTTGTCGGCAACAGCGCGGGCGATCTCGGCGGCCTTTTTGTTGACCTCGAACACGCGGTCCTGATAATTATGCAGCTTGAGGCGCTGGCGGGTGCCGCCGAAGGAATTGGTGAGGATAATGTCCGCGCCCGCCTCGACAAACTGCTGGTGATGGTTGGTGATCTTTTGCGGCTGCTCGAAGTTCCAGACCTCCGGCGCTTCGCCGGCTTCCAAGCCCTCGGCAAAAAGATTGGTGCCGGTGGCGCCATCGGCGAGGAGCACGCCTTTTTCATTGAGCAATTGTTCGAGCGGATGGGTCATGGCGCACCTGTTTGGAAAATTGAGATAAAGATATAAAGAAATCTTTATGTGCTGTCAAAGACGCATTGCCCAAATCTGCATGTTCAAACCCTGAGCGCTTTCATGAACGCCGCTGTTTCATGCGCATGCACACTTGCCCCTCTGACGAGCCCGTCGAAGTGGCGGGTCAGGGTGCGGATGGGTTCGGTGGCGTTCAGAATGAGATAGACACCGCCCATGTAAATGGCGGCGCGGGTTGAGCCGAATACGGTATAGGGGGCGGAGAAGCGCTCGCGGGTGTCGAACAGATAGAGCCTGAACGAGGGGTAGAGTTCATCGGCGAGCGCGGCCATGTGGGCGAGCAATTCGCGGCGGCTTGGCGGTGGAAATCCATTGAAAATGCCCTGTCCAACCGCCAGCAATTCAATGGTCTGGCGCGGCATGCAGACTTCCATGTCGGTCTCCGGACGCCGGTTCCATGCGAGCCGCGCCTCGGTTTCACCCTTGCGCGCCGCCGGATCAAGCCGGCGCTTTGGCGCTTCGAAGGCGATCAGCGCTTCGGTGCGCAGCTGATCGGGAATGCCGGCCGGCACATAGCGGATCTTGGCGCCCGCGGCCTCCTCGTGCCAGTGCGCCAGCATGGTCTGGTCGGGATCGTCCGCGCCTTCGCCGATCTCGAGGGCGGCCCGCATTTCGCCAGTGTGGCCCTCCTGCTGCGTCAGGCCGAGGAGCCAGTCGAGTGACACGCCATGGGTGCTCGCGATCATCAAAAGGGTCTCGGAACGCGGCAACCTTGACGTCGAACCTGAAAGCAATTGCGACAGTGCCGAGCGGTCAATTCCGGCGCGCTCGGCGAACGCAGAGTTGTTGAGACCCGACCGTTGCACCAGGTTGGCGAGCCGTTTGCGAAATTCGACTGAGATATCGCGCTTATCCATTTGAATCGCCTCACAAACCTTTCAGTGGAGTTCCATATCGGCTTTTGTTTACAACTCACAACAATACAGATGAATGATACGCATTGGCAACGTTTTATGCGCATAATCACATTGTGGTTCCTGACAGAAGCTGACATTTGTCAGCAGGCGGCATGGGTGAATCGGATATGAGGGCAGAAGAAAACGTGCGGGAGCGCGCACAGGGGGCAATGGCGCGGGCGCGCAAGCACCGGTTTGAATGGCCGACCTGGGGGCTGGTTGTTGCTTGTCACGCATCATGGTTCTGCCTCGGCCTGTTTCTTTATCCCGTCCAGCCCGTGCTGGCCCTTGTGCTCATGGCCTTTGCGGTGGCGCTGCATTCGTCGTTGCAGCACGAAGTCCTGCATGGCCACCCGACCCGCAACGGCCTCATCAACGAGGCGCTGGTGTTCTTTCCGTTCGGCCTGTTTTACCCGTTCCGCCGGTTCAAGGCGCTGCACATGAAGCATCACAATGACGAACGGCTGACAGATCCGTACGACGACCCGGAAAGTTATTACCGCGCAGCGCTCGACTGGGAACGGATTCCGGCTTGGTTCAAGCGCGTCCTCGAAGTCAACAACACCATGCTTGGCCGATTTCTGCTGGGGCCGGGTTTGATGATACTCGGCTTTGTGACGGCAGAGGTGAAAATGATGTTGTCCGGGGACCGCAGGGTGCAACTTGGCTGGTTGCTGCATTTCCTTGGCATGATCCCGGTCTACCTGGTCGTTACGCGCGTCTTTCACATGCCGTTTTGGCTTTACTTGATCGTGCCGGCCTATTTCGGTCTCGCGCTGATCACCATCCGCACTTTCGCCGAGCATCGCTGGACGGAAACGCCGGACGGGCGCACGATCATTGTCGAAAGCCCGGTTTTCGGCCTGCTTTTCCTCAACAATAACCTGCATCTTGTGCACCACAAGAACCCGGCAGCCGCATGGTATCAATTGCCGGCGCTGTTTCACGCGCGCCGTGAAGAATGGCTGCGCATGAATGAAGGTTACGTGTTCAGGAGCTATTTTGACCTGTTCCGGTTTTATGCGTTGAGGCGCAAGGAACCCAATGTGCACCCGGTTTTGCGCCGCGGCGACGGGCAACCGGCCGAATGATCGACCCGGCAAGACTTGCCGGCAGCATCGTTTCCGGCCCACTGCCGCGCGAGCCTTTCATTGCCGCGCTTCCCATGTATGACTGGCCCGAAATGCGTGAGGAAACCGACGCGCAATGGGCCCTGATCCGTGATGAGCTGCGGGCAAGGGGCGTTGATGCGCCCGAACATCTTGCCCGCCGCAACGCCGACCTGCCGCCGGTTCCCGGTGGCATCCGCGACAAGGCGGGCAAGGTTGTCGCACCCGACCCAGCATCATTGCCGCCCGATGAGTTTGACCTCGCGGTTTTGTGGCAGCATCCCGGTCTCTTGCTGGCGCAGACCTGCTGGGGGCCAATGGAGCTTTGGCTGAACGGCTGCGTTCGCGTCGTTGGACAGGACGATTATTCGGGCATTGAGGGCGGCGAGGGGGAGAACTATTCGAGCGCGATTGTCATGCGTCAGCGCGAGGCGCCCCCCTCTGCCTACCGGCATCTCCCCCGCAAGGGGGGAGATTGGATGAGACGATCGTCCCAGATAATCTCCCCCCTTGCGGGGGAGATGGCTGGCAAGCCAGAGGGGGGCGCCTCGCTCATCCCTTTGCTCACCGACAAACGCCTCGCCTTTAACGTCGCCGATTCCATGTCAGGCTATCTGGCCTTGCAGCGCGACCTCGAAGCTCAAGGCTTTGGCCTTCACATCTTCTCAGAATTAGTCGCAACCGGCGGCCACCGGAATTCGCTCCGCGCCGTTGCTGAAGGCCGCGCTGATGTGGCGGCAATCGACTCAAAAACCTGGGGCTTGGCGCAGCGGTTTGAGCCGGCGGCGCGGGAACTTGGCGTGGCGGGCTGGACAGAGCGGCGGACGGGGCTGCCGTTTGTGATGGCAAATCCCTGAATTGCGCCCGTGCATGCCCCGATCCCGCAAATGCTGGCTTCAAAGGCCTGGAGCGAGAACGCATCAGATTGAGTTGTTTCAGATGTGGCAGCCATCAGCGCTCGGTGCCGGTGTCTGGAAAACATGGATGCTTGCCCACTCATGGACGGCGGAGAAGGCGGCCGAATAGCCGGTCATTTCTGGACAAGTCTCCGCCGCCTGGGGTAAGGAGCCGCCCGTGTGACGATTCGCGTGTCCTTTCCAATATTGACGGTCGCGCGCGATACCAATACTGACGGCAACCCGAAGGTTGCATTGACGGTTGACGCGAGCTTGCGGGAAAGAGATTCGTGCAATAGTTGTCGCTCTTTGATTGTCACTTTTGAATTGGCGCATGAATGCTTGCGGAAAATCTCCCGATCTTTGCCATAAATCTCGAAGAGTCGCGTGATCGTTGGAACTCCCTTTCGCAAGCGGCATCAACGATGGGCCTGGACATACATCGCGTTCCCGCAACCAATGGGCGCGCCCTGCCGCCAGGGGAATGGCCGGGCTTCGACAAGCAAGAGTTTGAACGTCACAGCGGCCGCTCGGTATTGCCCGGAGAGTACGGGTGTTATCGCAGCCATCTTCTGGCGTTGCAGACCTTTCTGGAACATGGCGCACCACACGGCCTTATCATTGAAGACGACGTTGTTGCTGACCGGAAGACCGTTGAAAGGGCCTCGGCAATCATTGATGCTTTGCCTGGATTTGATGCAGTCAGGCTCGTCAGCCACCGCTCACGGCTCTTTATCAATTTCCTGACAACCAAACTGGGCGATCAGGTTGGCCGCACGGTTTTCGGACCCCAAGGCTCAGCCGCCGCTTATCTGGTTTCCCGTGAAGGCGCCCAAAAGATATTGGCGGCGTTGGCGACGATGATACTGCCTTGGGATGTTGCCTTGGAACGCTTCTGGGCGAGCGGCACCGAGATTTTTTCTGTCAAGGAAGATATCTTCACCTTTTCCCCACATCGCGCCGATTCAACAATCATTACGGCGGGCGGATACAAGGATACGAAGTTCAGGTTTGAAAAGCGGTTTGCCGCTATCGCTTTTCAGCTAAGGGACGGATTCACGCGCGCGCATCACGTGCTTCTGGCGCCGAAATCCGCGGCTCATCTGGCACTTGCCGAAAACCTGAACGGTTCGGGAGCCGCGCATGGACACAAGGCAATGCCCGCGCTCTTGGGCGCTGTTGCCGTGCTGCTTTTTCTATCGGCAGTCTGGTTCGAGTCCGACACTTATCGTGTCGCCGGCGGCCTCATGGTGCTGGCGGCTTTGTTTCATTACTTCAGGTCCGACCTTTACACGTACAGCAAACCGTTAGTCGGTTGGGTTGGTTTTGCGTGCATGGCTTGGGCCCTTTACGTCTTGTCCCGCATGGGATTTGATTTTGCCGCGCGGCCGGGAAAGGGTTTCGGAACGGCTGAAGGCATATACTTGTTGCCAATCATGTATCCGACTTTCGGATACGCACTTTATCTCTTTGTGCGAAGACCGTTTCATGCAGTGGTCGCCTTTATGGTGATCAGCCTTGCCGTTCTGCTTTTGAGCACGGACTACCGCCTCGTTTTTCGCGGCTATCAAGCCTTGGTGAGTTTGCACAACAATCCGATCCATGCCGCCAATGCCAGCGGGTTCATCATGATTTGTTCCGCAGCTTTTGCGAGCCATGTCGTACACAGGCATGAGCTTCAGCCGGCGGCGCGCAAGGTGCTGATTGCGCTGGCGGCAGTGACATTTGCGCTCGCCGGGTTGAACGTTATCACCTTGATATCGAAGGGAGTTTGGGTTGCGTTAGTGATTTCGTTGCTGCCGCTCATTGCTGGAATTGCTTGGAACAAGCGCAACCTGCGGGGCAGCGTCATCGCCATGGCG
>JANNRN010000018.1:0-6102 GCA_031401375.1 Phyllobacteriaceae bacterium
TGGTACGGCCATTGCCGCGGACGAGGTTTATCTCGAGGGGATCAGCAATATCTCGCAAGCCGATATCCGCGCCGCGCATGACCTCGGCTACCGGATCAAACTGCTCGGCGTGGCGCAGAAGACCGGCAGCGGCATCGAGCAGCGCGTGCATCCGACCATGGTGCCGCTCTCCTCCGTCATTGCGCAGGTCCATGGCGTGACCAACGCGGTGGCGATTGAAACCGATATTCTTGGCGAACTCTTGATGTCGGGCCCAGGCGCCGGCGGTAATGCGACGGCTTCGGCGGTCGTCGGCGATCTGGCCGATATTGCCAAATCGCGTCCCGGCTTCCAGCATGGACCGGCATTCGGACATCCGGCCAAGTCCTTGAAACCATATAAAAAAGCCGAAATGCGTTCGCACGCCGGCGGCTATTTCATCCGCCTGACCGTACATGACCGCACCGGTGTCTTTGCCGGCATCGCCGGCCGAATGGCGGAAAATGACATTTCGCTCGAATCCATCGTCCAGCGCCCAGCCGAGCCCGGCGCGGCGGAACCCAACGCCAAGACAGTTATCCTCATCACCCACGAGACGACCGAAGCCGCCGTGCGCAAGGCGCTGGAAGGGATTGCCAAGGATGAGCTGCTGGTGGAGCGGGCGCAGATGATACGGATTGAGCGGGCGGGGTGAGACCTCGTTGAATACTGGCGCCAGCTCACCTAGGCTGCACTGCATCTGAACAGGACACCATGCCCCACCGCGCCGCACATTGCTCGGCGTTGAACGCTCCGTCACCGGCCAGCGCTGGGTGGAGCGGCTGGACGACGGCTCCTTGAAATCTCCGCGCAGTTGAATTACATTGTCATTCACAGGAGACTGACAACATGACCGCCAACGCAATTGTACAAACCAGAGTCCGGCAGGAAATCAAGGATGAAGCCGCTATTGTGCTCGATAGCATGGGGCTGACTATTTCTGATGCCATGCGCATGCTGTTAACCCGCGTGGCGCGTGAAAAGGCGCTGCCGTTTGAACCGTTTGTTCCTAATGCCGAGACGATTGCTGCCATGATGGACGCGCGAGCCGGCCGCACCAAAAAATTCGAGAGTGTCGAGGCGCTGATGGCCGATCTCGATGCGGACGATTGAACGGACCAACCAGTTCAAACGGGATTTCAAGCGGCTCTCAAAAGGCCCCGACGCCAACAGTCTCAGGCCGAAATTGGCGGAGGCCATCGGCATGCTTGCCCGTGACTTGCCGCTGCCGGCTTCCTTGCGCGATCACGCGCTCACCGGAAATTGGAAAGATCAACGCGACTGCCACATTCGTCCCGACCTTGTGCTGATTTATTCAAAACCAGCCGAGGACCAGCTGATACTGGCGCGGCTTGGCTCGCATTCCGAACTTGGACTTTAACTTGCCCCACCGCCGCACCTTCCTCGACATCACCGCCTCCGTTACCGGCCAGCGCTGGGTCGAGCGGCTTGATCCGCGTCAGGCAAACGTCGCGCTGGCGATTGCCCAGCACCACGGCATTTCCGACATCATTGCGCGGATATTGGCGGGGCGCGGCGTCGGGATTGACGAGGCGCCGGCGTTTTTGAACCCGACGATCAAGGCGCTGATGCCCGACCCGCGCACGCTGACGGACATGGACCGCGCCGCCGCGCGCCTCTCGGAGGCAATAGTTCGCCGGGAAAATGTCGCCATCTTCGGCGATTATGACGTCGACGGCGCTTCCTCCTCAGCGCTCCTCGGCCGCTTTCTCGAACATTTCGACGTGCCCTTCGAAATCTACATTCCCGACCGCATTTTCGAAGGCTACGGCCCCAACCCGGCAGCGATGGAAGCGCTCGCCGCCCGCGCCAAGCTGATCGTCACGGTCGATTGCGGCACCAACAGCGCGGCCTCAATCGCGGCGGGCAGGGCGGCGGGGGCGGATGTGCTGGTGCTGGACCATCATCAGGTGGCGGGCGAATTGCCAGAGGGCGTCGCGGTGGTCAACCCGAACCGCGAGGATGATCTGTCCAGCCTCGGGTACCTCTGCGCAGCCGGCGTCGTCTTCATGACCCTCGTCGAGACCGCGCGCCTATTGCGGGAAAAGGGCGGTTTCCCCGCGCCGGACCTCATGTCCATGCTCGATCTGGTGGCGCTGGCGACGGTCTGCGACGTGGTGCCGCTCATCGGGCTGAACCGGGCTTTCGTCGTCTCCGGTCTGAAAGTCGCCCGCCAGTTCGACAATAAGGGCCTTGAGGCGCTGGCGAAAGTGGCGCGTGTCAGCGAGCCGCTGAACCCGTTTCATTTTGGCTTTCTCATCGGCCCGCGCATCAATGCCGGCGGGCGCATTGGCGATGCGGCGCTCGGCGCGCGGCTCTTGACCCTGCATGACATCAACGAGGCCGAGCGCATCGCCCTTGAGCTTGACCGGTTGAATGCCGAGCGGCAGGCGATGGAAAAGCTGATGCTCGAACAGGCCGAGGCCGAAGTCGCCGCCGAGCTCGCCGACGGCGCGGGGCCGGCCGTTATTCTCACCGCCAACGACAAATGGCATCCCGGCATTGTCGGGCTTCTCGCCGCCCGCCTGAAAGAGCGCACCCAGCGGCCGGCCTTCGCCATCGCCTTCAACCCGTCCAACATCGGCACTGGCTCCGGCCGCTCCATCGCCGGGTTTGATTTGGGCCGTCTGGTGCGCCGGGCGCAGGAGGCCGGGCTGATCGTCAAAGGCGGCGGCCACGCCATGGCGGCGGGCATCACTGTCGAGCGCGCCAAACTCGGCGACCTGCGCGCCTTTTTCGAGAAAGAGGCTTCCGAACAGGTGGGGAAACTGCGCGAGGCGTCCACGTTGGAAATCGACGGGGCCATCGCCGCCTCCGGCGCAACCATCGCGCTTCTGGAGGAAATGGAGCGGGCAGGCCCCTACGGCTCCGGCCATCCAGCCCCCATCATCGTCCTGCCGAACCACCGCCTCAACTTCGCCAAATCCGTCGGCGCGGGCGGGCATATCAAAATGTCGTTTTCATTGATGGACAAGGTAAGCCTCGACGCCATCCTGTTTCGGGGCGAAGGCACGGCTTTGGGCAGTTTCCTGTTCTCCAACGTGGGCGAGCGCATGCATGTGGCGGGAACGCTTTCGGTCAATCATTTCAACGGGCGGCGGACGGTGCAGATGCGGATTTTGGACGCGGCGGCCATTCCATTGGTCTGATTGCGTTTGTTGTCTGCGCTTGCATTTGATAAGCCTGTGAAGGAAATGTTGCCGAGGGGGCCAAATCATGGATGATCAAGCAACGCCGCCGCCAACTTGGAAGGTGGTCATCGCAGCCATCCTCGACTTTCTTCTGGTGTTTATCATTGGCGGCTACATCATCGCCAAGCTCACCGGCAACGCCACCGAAGAGGGGTTCAATTTGCAGGGCGGACCCGCTTTGGCGCTTTTTGCGTTGATCGTTGTCTACTTCATTGCCGGCAACAAGTATTTCGGCGGCACCTTGTTCAAACATGTTCTGGGGACAACCAGAAAGCCGTAGCGCTGCGAGCATATTTGGCCAGTCGCCCGCGACCAACATCCTGCGCTACCCAGCAGCGTTGATTTCCACGATGTTGCGGTCGGGATCAAGAATGTAGGCCTGTGGGAATCCAGCCAGGCCCTTGCGGATGACAAGAACGCGCATGGGATCGTCCTCGCCGGCATCCTCGCGGAAACCGTTCGCGGCGAGCTGGCGCATGGCGGCCTCGAAATCGTCGACCCTGATGGCAAAATGCGCGTCGACAATGTCTATCTGCCTGTTGCCGCGAAAGGTTCCTTCCGGATGAAGGATGAGATGAACTTCAAGTGACCCGCTGAACATCCATGCGCCCTCCGATTTGAACGGCGGGCGTGCCACTTGTTCAAGCTGGAGCACGTCGCGATAAAACGCGATGGCGCGTTGGAGATTGTTGGTCACCAGTGCCACATGGTGAAGCTTGGCGTTTTTCACGACCCCTCCTGCAATTGAGTAATCATAGAGCATTTCCGCTTTTGATGGAATCATCAAAAGCAAAGGACAATGCGGCTATACAAGGACTTGGAGCGTATCAGCGTTTCCGTGAAACGCTGATACGCTCAAGTGTCGCGCCGTTTGCCTGTGTTGACAAGTTAGCCGCCATTGTTGCGTTTTCACACGCGCCCTTGCCATACAGTGCCGCTTCGCCTATCCGAAACGCTTGATATCCATAGCCCAAAAGACCTCAGATGACCCTTGTCGACACCCGCACTCCCGACCCGAAACGCTTCATCGCCGGCGCCACCGGCGATTGGGAAGTGGTGATTGGCATGGAAGTTCATGCGCAGGTTCTGTCCAATTCCAAGCTCTTCTCCGGCGCCTCGACCGATTTCGGCGGCGCGCCGAACTCGCATGTGTCTCTGGTCGATGCCGCCATGCCGGGCATGCTGCCGGTGATCAACGAGGAATGCATCAAACAGGCGGTTCGCACGGGGCTCGGGCTGAAGGCGCAGATCAACAAGAAATCTGTGTTTGACCGCAAGAATTATTTCTATCCGGACCTGCCGCAGGGCTACCAGATCTCGCAATTCAAGCAACCGATTGTCGGAGAAGGCAAAGTGCTCGTCTCGGTCGGTCCCGACCGGCAGGGCAATTTCGAGGACGTGGAAATCGGCGTTGAGCGGCTGCATTTGGAGCAGGATGCGGGAAAATCCCTGCATGACCAGCATCCGACCATGTCTTACGTCGATCTCAACCGTTCCGGTGTCGCGCTGATGGAAATCGTTTCCAAGCCGGATCTGCGCTCATCGGACGAAGCCAAGGCCTACCTCACCAAGCTGCGCATCATCCTGCGTTATCTGGAAACGTGCGACGGCAATATGGACGAGGGCTCGATGCGGGCCGATGTCAATGTCTCGGTGAGGAGACCGGGCGGCGCGTTCGGCACGCGCTGCGAGATCAAGAACGTCAACTCGATCCGTTTTGTCGGCCAGGCCATCGAATATGAAGCGCGCCGCCAAATCGCCGTTCTGGAAGACGGCGGCTCCATCGCTCAGGAAACCCGGCTGTTTGACGCCGTGAAGGGCGAAACCCGCTCCATGCGCTCCAAGGAAGAAGCGCATGACTACCGCTATTTCCCCGACCCGGACCTCTTGCCGCTCGAATTTGATGATGCTTTCGTAGAGGCCCTGCGCGCCAAGCTGCCGGAACTGCCGGACGACAAGCGCCTGCGCCTCATCGCCGAACAAGGCCTCTCCGTCTATGACGCCTCCATCCTGGTGTCGGAGAAGGCCATCAGCGACTATTATGAGAAAGTCGCGAACGGCCGTGACAGCAAGACGGCTGCCAACTGGGTGATCAATGATCTGCTCGGCGCTCTCAACAAAGCTGGCAAAACCATTGAAAACGCAACAATATCGCCTGATCAGCTGGGCGGACTCATTGACCTGATCAAGGACGGCACGATCTCCGGAAAGATCGCCAAGGACGTGTTCGAGATCCTCCTCACCGAGGGCGGCGACCCGCGCAGGATCGTCGAAACCCGCGGCATGAAACAAGTCACCGACACCGGCGCGATTGAAAAGGCCGTGGCCGACATCATCGCAGCCAACCCTGACAAGGTGGCGCAAGCGAGGGAAAAACCGAGCATTTCCGGCTGGTTTGTCGGCCAGGTGATGAAGGCAACCGGCGGCAAGGCCAACCCGCAAGCGGTGAGTGATCTGGTGAAGGCAAAGTTGGGGGTGGAGTAGACATTTGAAGACCGGGCGCATCCTTGGAAACGCACCGCCGCGTCTTGCTCAACTCACCAGCAGTCTGGCGATCTCTGCCTCAAACAGTTTTGCCACCGCCGCGGCTCCCGTTGCCTTGGGGTGCAGTTCGTCGTGCCAGCGGGTCTTGATGATGCCGCGCACATCAACGTGCCGGACATGGGTGATGTCGTCGTCGACGGCCTTCAGCACGTCATTGAAGCGGTCAACCAGATGAACGATAATCGCACGCGCGATGGGATCGTCATGGGAATAGCCCTTTTCCCTGAACGGTCTGCCAAGCCAGCGCCCGTTCTTGCGGGGGATGGCGTAATCATAGCCGTGTGTGAGCATTCTGATTGACGGTTCGAACAGCTTGGCTTCATGGGCA
>JANNRN010000019.1:0-2229 GCA_031401375.1 Phyllobacteriaceae bacterium
TGCGTCCCTTTGCAACGCCGGAAGGACGCTGGCGTCTTGCCGTCGAGTTGAAAAACGTCGATCCGGATTTCGTTTCGATGCTGATCGCCTATGAGGACAAGAGATTTCGTGAACATCACGGCGTCGATCCGCTCGCGATGGCGCGCTCCGTACTTCAGCTGTTGCGAGACGGCAGGATTGTCTCTGGCGGTTCGACGATCTCCATGCAGCTTGCCAGGTTGATGGAACCTCGAAGTGAACGCACGGTTTCGCGAAAGCTCTGGCAGGTTTTCCGGGCGCTGCAGATCGAGCGGCGATTTGGCAAAGACGAGATTCTGGAGCGATACCTGACCCTTGCGCCGTACGGGGGGAATCTGGAGGGAGTGCGGGCCGCCGCCCTGGCCTATTTCGGCAAGGAACCGAAGAAGCTGTTATTGTCAGAGGCGGCCCTTTTGGTTGCCCTGCCTCAATCACCCGAAGCGCGCCGGCCGGACAGAAGGCCCGCCAATGCAAAGGCGGCACGGGACCGGGTCTTGCAGCGGATGGCGGATGCGGGAGTGATCGAGGAGCGCGAAGTCGAACGCGCGTCGGCTTCCACGGTCTCGTCGGCGCGGCGGGGCCTCCCGGCTCTTGCACCACATCTTTCACAAGCGGCATTGCGCACAAGTCCCGGTCAGACGGGCTATCGGCTTACTCTCAAACGGGACATCCAACAGGCCTTGGAGACGGTGGCGCGGGATGCCGCAAAACGTATCGGCGCCAATCTTTCGGTGTCGATAATCCTGGCAGATTCTCAAAACGGCGAGATTTTGGCGGAGGTCGGTTCTGCCAACTATTTCGACGGCGGTCGATCCGGCTGGGTTGACATGACCCGGGTGCCGCGCTCGCCGGGTTCAACGCTGAAGCCATTTATCTACGGGATCGCTTTTGATGAAGGCATTGTCACACCGGAAACCCTGATTAGCGACCGGCCTGCGAACTTCGCGGGTTACCGGCCCGAGAATTTCGACATGACGTATCAAGGCGACGTGACGGTCCGCGACGCCCTTCAGCTATCGCTCAACGTGCCGGCCGTGCAGTTGCTCGAGGCCGTGGGTCCGGCCAATCTTCTGCAGCGCTTTCGCCGTGCCGGTATCCAGCCTGTCTTGCCGAAAGACGAGGAACCCGGCCTTGCGATTGGCCTTGGCGGTATAGGGCTTTCACTCGCGGATCTGGTTCAGGCGTACGCGGCGCTTGCCAATGGCGGCAACAAAGTGACCCTGACCAATGGCGTGAACGGCAAGCCGGGCCCTTACCGGCGCGAGTCGGTTATTTCAACACGGGCGGCCTGGCAGATATCGGACATACTTGCGGGAATATCCGCGCCAGCGAACTCCGCGGCGCGGCCGCTCGCCTACAAGACCGGAACCAGTTACGGATACAGGGACGCCTGGTCGATCGGGTTTGACGGCAGATATGTGCTGGGTGTCTGGGTCGGGCGCGCGGACAATGGCGCGGTGCCGGGTTCCACCGGAGGCGGCACCGCGGCGCCGATACTCTTTGAGGCGTTCGCCCGGTCGGGGCTGAAGCCGGTTGCATTCCGCAAGGCGCCATCCGGCATGGGTCTAATCGCCCGCGCGGACTTGCCGGAAGGATTGAAGCGCTTCGTTTCCAACGGAAAGGGGCTTGTCCCGGTCAAGGGTTTTGCACCGGCGCCGGAGATTGTCTATCCGCCGCAGGGCGCCAAGGTCGAGCTTGCCGAGGCAAGCGGCACCGGCTTTGCGCCATTGGTACTAAAGCTTCAGGGAGGAAAGGCGCCGTTTCACTGGATCGTGAATGGCAGGCCGCTGAACGAAGTGTCACGCCGCAGGAGCGCCTCATGGATGCCGGACGGGGCGGGGTTCTCGACCTTCACCGTTATTGATTCCTCTGGCAAGGCAGCCAGTGTCGACGTGTTCATCGATTAGAGACATTTATTTTTTGAGTCGCTGATCGCTTTTGAAGTCTGAATACATTTCCAAATCAAACAGTTGGATAACGATCTTGAGGTTAATTATTTCCACACTCATGGGTCAGGTTTTGGAATTGCGCGCGAGCAATTCCTCCATTTCCGGCTTGTTGAGGAACATAATCCGCTCGGTGCCGGTGCGAAATCCGAGACGGTCATAGAGTTTCATTGCGCCGGAATTATCGTGTTCGACGTCGAGCCTCAGAAACTCATATCCGGCTTGATGGGCTTCCAAAGCTGCCTGCCGGATGAGCCTTTCGCCG
>JANNRN010000020.1:0-6078 GCA_031401375.1 Phyllobacteriaceae bacterium
CACATAAATCACCTCGCCCGGCGCGTTGCTGACCGCGTCGTTGCTCCATGGTGTGATCTGGTTCTCGCGGCTGTTGCCAAACCAGGTGTAGCCGCCGCCGTCTGCCGAACACTGGAAGCCGAACGACTGGTTTGCAACGACATTTATCCACGGGGCCGGTACAGGGCGGCGTGCGTCGAGAGCGGTCATGTATTCGCGCCCGTCTGCGCTGAATCCGCCCCAGCCGTTGAAAAACTCAAGGGGCGGCAAAACATCTGCGGAAGCTGGCGACGTCACGGCGGCGTCGTTTCGCAGACGATTTGGCAGTGCGAAAGTCGCCTCAGCTTCCTCGATTCTGCCAAGCTGGCTGGCCAGTCCGCCGCGCCGGCTTACAAGAACCACGCGCGCCACCGCAGGCAGTACACGCAGGCTCTCCGGCGACACGAGGTCTGCCCGCAGTGTGAACACATCGCCAGTTGATGACGCGGCCTCGTGCGGCTTTGGCGACACGCTCTTGCGCACCAGCGCTTCGATGGCAAGCTGCAAATCCTGGGTGTAGGACGACATGCGCTCGTTGAGGATGACGATGTCAACAGAAAGCTGCTTGGTTTTCCAGTATTCGAAGGCTCGCAGAACCTCGTGCACCAGTTCAATATGCTCAATATCTTCGATCCGCACCAGCACAATGGGGCGGTCGCCGGAAATGCCGTGCGGCCAGAGCATGGATTGTGGTCCCATGTCGCGGGACAGATTTTTGGAACCTGGACGCAACGCGGCGCTGGCGTAAATGACCCGCCCGGCCAAGGTTTGGAAAAGATGTGCTTCTTCATGATTGATCGAAAGATGGCGCAGCTGAATCTGCGCCTGTGTCCAGGAAAGCGTCAAGGCGCGCTCATAGGCCGCTGCTTGCCGGTGCCGGTCAACAAGGTCAAGCACGCCCTCGCGTGTCGATGCGGCGACCGTCCACAACGTAAAGCTCGACTGGCGGCCGGCCGGTATGCGGATACGGCGGCGAAACGAAAAAATTGGATCGAGGGTCGCGCCTCTGGTGTTGGACAGCGGATCGTTGGCGCTCAGGGCGCGCGGGCTGCGCCGGTCATTGCCGATACCGATGAATTTGGCGCGGTCTGTTTCGAACTCCAACGCGCCGATGGTTGTTGCCTCGATCACCATGAACTGGGCAACCCAGATCTCCGGCTCGCTGGGCGTGCGCCGCCGCCGTGTGGCGACCAGGGTTTCAAGTTCGGGAATATATTCGGTTTGGACGAACATTTTTGAGAATGCCGGATGGGCGACATCCGCCGCCTGGGGCGCGAGCACAAGCTCGGCATAGCTTGTCAGTTCGATATCCTTCGCGCTCAACGAAGAGTTTGTGATGGTGACGCGCCGCGCCTCGGTGTCATCTTCCGGCGAGACGACGACTTCCAGCGTCGTCGTGAAACTGCCGTCAGAGCGGGAAATCTCCGCCTTGTCTTCCGTGAATGCGGCGGCATAGCGTTCTGGCGTGACAGCGCTCGGCATCAGTCCAGCCGACCATGTCTTGCCTGACTTGACGTCGCGCAGGAAAAAGTAGCTGCCCCAGCCGTCAACCACACTGTCTTCGCGCCAGCGCGTCAGGGCAAGGCCGTTCCACGCGCTGTATCCACTGCCTGCCGCTGTGAGCATGACCGTATAGCGTCCGTTTGACATGAGATGTGTGGCGGGCGTTCCCAGCGCGCTGAAATGAACGACGCGCGCAGTCGGCACAAGAATGTCACGCACCGCATCGCCGCTCATGATTTCGGCCCGCGCTTGTGTGACCGGCACGTCGCGCGGAGCCCGCTCCTGCAACAAAAGTTCAGTTGCGCGCACCATCGGCTCCGCATGAAATCTTTCGCGTATCACGCCGTTTTTCACAGCATTGAGAATGGCGACAATGGTCATGCCCTGATGATGTGCAAAGTAGGCGCGGACGATGGCGGCAGCCTGCCCTTTGCGCAGCCTCGATGGCGTGAAGTCTAAGGCCTCGTAAAATCCGTACGCCCCGCGCGCGCCGCTGCCATCCAGCCGCTTGTAGTTCTCCACGGCCATATGCGGGGACACCATCGACGCCAAGCCGGTTGCATAGGGGGCGATAACTAGATTCTCGGAGAGGCCGCGTTTTAATCCAAGGCCTGGTATGCCGAAATTTGAATATTGATAGGTGAACTCAATGTCGCGCGCGTTGAAGGCTGACTCCGAGATTCCCCATGGAATGCCCAGCGCGCCGGCATAGGCGATTTGCCGCCGCACAACGAGCTTGGTGGTTTCGTCAAGCAGCCCGCCGCTCGGCGCGCGCATCACCAGGGAAGGCATCAGATACTCAAACATTGAACCCGACCAAGACACCAGCGCCGCCCCGCCTTTGACAGCGGTCACGCTTCGGCCAAGCCTGAACCAATGACGGGTTCGAAGGTCGCCTTTGGCAATGGCAAGATAGCTGCCGAGCCGCGCCTCGGAGGCCAGCATGTCGTAACAGCTTTCATCGCGCATGGCCTCGGGAACCCGAAATCCGATGGAAAACAGCAGACGCTGCGGATCAAGCAGGAAGCCAAACTCCATATCGAGCGCCAACGCCCTTGCATCGCTTTCCAGCGTTTTCAATCGCTCCTTCAAAGACCGCGCCGCGTCATGCCCGAGCGATGCATCGCGGAACTGACTTTCGATTGTTTGCCGCAAGGCGTTTGCCCAGTGCATCAGCGAGCCGCCGGACGGAGGTTCAAGTTCGGCTGCAATCTCATCGGCGGTTCCATGAATGGAGGCCGCCTGAACGGCAAACTCAATGAGCCGAACGGAAATCATTTCCGGTTCGCCGCGCGCCTTGCCCAGACTGCGCCGGAAGGCGGCGATCTGCGTTTCGAGCTGATGGCGCAGCGGGCGAAGTTTGCGCCGGTCATCAGGCAGGCCCGCGCACTCGTCCGCCAGAACGTCAGCTGCATCGCCGATGCCGTCAAGTTTCGCCAGATCGTCGGCGGGGGCTGATATCCATACCGCGCAGAAATTGGCGAGCGCAATCAAATGGCCCGCCAGATTGCCGCTGTCGACGCTTGACACATATTTGGGTTCGAGCGGCTGCAGCGTCTGCGTATCATACCAATTGTAGAGATGACCGCGGTACTTTTCCATGCGCGTCACGGTCGCCATGGTTTCCTCCAGCTTTGCTGCGGCGTCGCTGAGACCCAGCCAGCCAAATTCCTTGGCGCTGGCCACCGAGAGCAAATAGAGCCCGATATTGGTCGGTGAGGTGCGGTGCGCGATTCTGGGGTCGGGGTCCTCCTGAAAATTGTCCGGCGGCAGCATTGAGTCTGAAGCGGTGATAAAGGCCTCGAAAAATCTCCAGGTCCTGCGGGCGACCAAACGCAAGGACCGGATATCCTCTGCCGACACTTCTTGCGTATCGGCCAGCTTCGGCACGCGGCTCATCCAGAAGGCGGCGGCGGGCGCAGCAAGCCAGGCGACGGCGAAGGCCATGATCAAAAAAGACACGCCATCAAACCTTGCGTAAGCCAGCGCAAACGCGAAAAGTCCGATAATGACGCTCATTGGCATCAGCCGGTAATGCGCGCCAACCCCCGGCGTCGGGCTCGACGCAGCTTGAGCGGCTGTGGTCCATTCCAAGAGGTTTTTGCGGCTGACTTTCAACCGGTGGAGCGTGCGCACCAAGGCGTCAGCCATCAGGCTGGCCTGATGCGCGAGGAAAATCAGATTGACTGCAGAAAAAGCAAACGCGTGACTGAAATCGCCAAGCACTGCCTTCGCCCTGCTTTCAAAGGTGTGCCGCCTCTCGCGCGGCATGGCAGCAGACAGCGCCGGCAGCAATGGCGGGATAACGCCGAGCAGAATTATTCCAAGCGTCCACAACGCCGCGCTCCAAATGGGCAGCGCTATCCAGCCGAAAAACAGGCAGGCCAGCGTCGCCAGGGGCAGAAGAGAGCGCCTGAGATTGTCAATGATCTTCCAGCGCCCCAGGGGCGGAAGTCCGGTGCCGCTGCCGGTCAGCCAGGGAAGAAGCTGCCAGTCGCCCCGTGTCCAACGGTGCTGGCGCGCGGCCGCGACGGTGTAGCGCTCCGGATATTCCTCGACCAATTCCACATCGGTCACCAAAGCGGATCGCGCGAAGATGCCTTCAAAAAGGTCATGGCTGAGCATGGCGTTTTCAGGAATCCTCCCCGCAAGCGCCGCCTCGAAAGCAGAAATGTCGTAGATGCCTTTGCCGGCAAACGAGCCTTCGCCAAACAGGTCCTGGTAAACATCCGAGACGGCAAACACGTAAGGGTCCGTTCCGCGCGGCGTTGAGAAGATGCGCTGAAACAGTGAGCCGTTATGGCCTGTTGGCAATGACGGCGTCACGCGCGGCTGCAGCACTGCATAGCCATGGGTGACCCGTCCGGCCGCTGTGTCAAATCGCGGCTGATTCAGCGGATGCGCAATTTTTCCGACAAGCCGCCGAGCGGCATCGCGCGGCAGTTTGGTGTCTGCATCCAGTGTCAGCACGTACCGGACCGCCGCAGGAACTTCGCCGCCAATGACTGAAAAACTCGTGTCCAGTGCGCCCAGCAGCAGCCGGTTCAGCTCATGCAGCTTGCCGCGCTTGCGCTCCCAGCCCATCCATCTTCCCTGCCGCTCATTCCACTTGCGTGATCTGTGCAGCAGGAGAAATCGGCTGCTGCCATAGCGCTGGTTCAGCTTTGCGATCCCAGCCAGCGCGTCATCGAGCAATTTCAGGTCTGACGCCGATGGCTCTTCGACAAGAGCGTCCGCCCAATCGGTCACCAGAGCAAAATAGAGCTCCCCCTCGCTGTTGGACAGATAGTGCACTTCCAGCCGTTCGATCATTTCCTCTGTGTCGTCGCGCGAAGTCAGAAGGATCGGTACGGCAACCACAGTGCGCAGATGCTCCGGCACGCCCTCCCGCAGAATAAGCCCCGGCATGATCGCCGCATCAAGCAGCCGTGTGACGGCAAAGTTGATGACGGAAAGCGCGGCCTCGGACGCCGGCAGCAGCGCCGCAAGGGCGAGGGCGGCGAGGAGGACAGCAGAAACTGCGGGCGAAGCAGCCGCAGCTGTCAGGGCGAAAATGACGAGGCATGTCGCAAGAGCGATGGCGCCAAGATAGCCGGCAAGGCCGCAAGCGCGCATCGCTGAGCGCAGGCGCCGCAGAACCGGAGGCTTAAAGCCCAGCTCGGCTTCAAACGCCTTACGGCCCTGGCCAATCAGATAATGTCCAGGGTCGCGCGCTGCGCTGTCCTCATCCCCGTCCGCCGCGCGCGCTTTGGCCAGACAGGCGTTCGCCACTTCGGTTTCCGAGTGTGAAGACCCGCGCGCCAACTCTTCGACGGCGGTGCGGTAGATGGTGCGGCTCGGAAAATCCATCTCGCCATAGCGCGACTTTTCCCGCAGTTCCTTGTCAACAAGGCTGACGCTGTCGAACCAGTTCTCCCAGTTGACGTCCGAGATAAGCCGCATGCTGGTGACGATGTTGCGCACGGTGACATTGGCTGCACCCTGGCGGTGGTGCTCGTCGCTGACTGCCTCCTCGAACGACCCGCCTTCGGCTTCCAGTTTGAGCTTGAGCCAATCAAGAACTTGCGCGGGCAAACCCTCCTGATCCCGCAGCCGGTGGACGAGCTGCACGATAAAGGGCTGCGAAAGGTCTGTCTCGGCAACCTGCCTGAGAACGTCGGGGAAAAGGCTTGTCTTGCTGCCGGCGCTAAGGACCAGATCCGCAAATGTGTCCGCTTCTTCGCGGCTGCGCCGCGCCGTCACAATCCGGGCGGAAACGCGTCGGAGATTTTCAATCAGGATTAGCCGCAGACTGATCGCCACCGCCCAAAGCTCGCCAATGGTCAGCGGCTGAACCTCCTGATACTCATTGACGAAATCGGTAAGCAGTGCCGGGTCAAAACGGCTGTCGGTGTGCGCCACATGCGCCCACACCAGACCGAATATGCGGGGATGCCCTGCCAGGTGCCCGTCGGCGAGTTTGGGCAGCTGATCATAAAAACCTTGCGGCAGGTCAGCGCGCGTCTGCGCAATCTGCTCCTCAACCTGATGATAATTGTCGATCAGCCATTCTGCCGC
>JANNRN010000021.1:0-2785 GCA_031401375.1 Phyllobacteriaceae bacterium
CACCACGATCTTGGCGCGCTGATATGCATAGCTGAGGTTTTCGAGAAGCGCCGTCACATCTTCCGGCGCGCGCACGCCGCCGATCCATGCCCGGTAGTCGCCCGGCGTTCCTGGAAACGCATTGACATAACGCGCCACATCAAGCCCGCGCTCATGACTGCCGTCGGGATGCGTCACGCCCTCATAGCCGAGGATCTGCTTGGAACGCGCAATGATCCGCGCATGCAACGCCGGGTCACTGATACCGGCATCCTTCACGCGCAGAAGTGTCACCGCCGCGCCGCGCCTCTCTTCATCTGCAACGCCGAGTTCCAGAATGTCGCTGGCGGCAATCCATTCATTGATTGCCGCGCGGTTCGCCGTAGAGCGCCGGTTGAGTTCACTGACCGGGCCAAGCCGCCGCTCTGAGCGCAACAGCCCGAAAGTCGTCTCGGCAAAGGCGAGCGTTGAATAGGTGTTGATCACACCGCCCAGCATCCTGTCCTGCGCCGGATCATAGAGCGGCCCGTTCATGACGCTGCGCTCGCCCGTCAATGGCCGCTTGGGGTCAAACGGCACCGCCATTTTCAGCTGGCGCGGAATGGCCCAGCTCGGATCCTTCTGGTTGGCCTCGATCAGCGCCAGCGCCTCGGGAGTGAACGAGGCGACAAAATAGCCGGAGATACCGCCAATCGCCTTTTGGAAGGGCATGAACAGACAGCACTTTTCCATCACCTGCCGCACCACGTCATCGCCCCACGGCATGGCGCCGAGCATGGAGGTCGCATCGAGCACCGCATGGTGGTTTGCCGGATCCCTGTCCAGCCATGCGAGCAGATTGAGGATTTCGCCGCGCTTGTAGGTCGTCGCGCCCGTCGTCTCATGGCCGACGCCGATGAACAGCTTGATGCCCATTTCACTGAGCGCTTCAGCCGATGGAATTGTGCCTTCTTCTCCTGCGAAAACGATCCGCTTCTCATCGCCCGTCTCTGCCATTCGCTGCATCTCGAGGATTTGCGCACCCCAGGACTGGCGGAAAAATCCGCCCGCCTTGCCCGCGTCGCTCTCCGGCGCCGGCGTGTCGACAAACACTTTCTGCCCCGGGTCCTTCGCATTCATCATGTGCGTGATGCAGACAGTGAAGCCCGAATGGCCGCCGCCAAGTCCGACTGCCATCTTGTTTGCCTTGGGAAACCCGAAATAGCGGTGGATTTCGCGCATCATGTCGAGAAGAAACTTGTCGGCCGGATAGCCGCGATGCATCGAACGGCCAATCTCGGCCACTGTGAACGGGCCAAGATCGCGGCCCTTGTCGTCGAGCTTGCGATAGTTCTTTTCGAGCCAGTTCTCGAACTCGAAACGAAGAAAACGCGCATCCGCCTCATCGGCCACTGCATCGGTGATCGGCCCGACGCCGAAGAACGGATTGACTGTGCGCCGCGGTGGTCCCGACCGGGTCGCCACTATTGCTGCATCGCGCTGTTTTTGCAGTTCTTCTGTTCTTGTCATCTGGTTTCTCCCGCAAGCGCGGCAAAGCTATCCGGCAAGCCTCGTCATTCCCACGCCAAAGGCGTCATGTTCGTGGAGTTTTGCGCCCACTGCGCCCTAAATTATCTGAGTGTCTGTTCAAGAATTCAATGTCGAGAGTCAGATGGTGCGGTCTTGTGACCACCGGAAGCGGAAGAAAACCGCATCAGATGGCCGCGAGATTGGGACAGACACTGAGGGTTTACAGCCGGTAGGCCGGCTCTTCTTCGTCAAGAATGGCTTTCAGCTCGTCCAGATGCCGTGCCGCCTGATCCGGATAGTCATCCATCTGCGCCGCCGTCCTAGACGCAATCTCGTGCGACAGGACGCGCAGCTTCTGTCCTGTCTGCAAGGCGCGAATGTAGTTTTCCGTGGCGCGCTCGAAATAGTAGAGCCGGTTGAACGTGTCGGCGACGCTGGAACCGATCACCAGCACACCATGATTGCCCATGATCATGACCTTCTTTTGGGGGTCCGCGAGCATGCCGGCGCAGCGCGTTCCCTCTTCCTCGAAGGCAAGTCCGCCATAGTTCTCGTCAATCACGACGCGTTCATAAAACATCGCCGAATTCTGGTCGATCGGTTTCAGCGCCGAATCCGCCAGCGAGGCAAGCACGGTCGCAAAGATCGAGTGCACATGCATGACACAGCGCGCATGCGGGCAGAGCCGGTGGATCGAACCGTGCAGCCCCCAGGCGGTAGGGTCTGGCGCATCAGGGCCTTCCAGCGCATGCGGATCATCCGCGTCGAGCAAGAGAAGATCGCTCGCCTTGATACGGGCGAAGTGCCGCTGGTTCGGGTTGATCAGAAACCGCTTGCCGTCATCACTTACGGCCAGCGAAAAATGGTTGGCCACGGCCTCGTGCATCCTGAGCCGGACCGTCCAGCGGAAGGCGGCGGCAAGGTCAACGCGCTCGTCGTAAAACTCGAGATTGGCGCGCGGCTTGAGCGAGGTGATCGACATCTTCATTCTCCTTGGCGCGCTTTGGTGCGCTGTTCTTCTCAACCCCCATGCGCGGCGGTAAACGTCTCCGCCTGCGCCCGGTGCCAGGCGCGCTTGAACCTTGGATCGTCAGTTCCGGCCAGCAATTCGCCATTTCGCAACGGCGGATAGAGATCCATGAACGACTTGACCAGCGACTCGCTGACCCGCTTGTGGAAATGGAAGCGGCGGAACTCGGAAGGATGCGTCAGTCCCGCGCCGCCAACGACTTCGGCGAGCGCCATCAGCGTCTTGTCGTGAAATTGTTTTACGCGTGTCGCCTTGTCCGTCACGACC
>JANNRN010000022.1:0-2245 GCA_031401375.1 Phyllobacteriaceae bacterium
GCCGACACCTATTGCGCCATGGAAGTCACCGAGCCGATGAAGGCGCAGCCAATTGATCCGCCGACCGTGACGATGACCTTCATCGTCAACGATTCCCCGCTTGCCGGCACCGAAGGCGACAAGGTCACCAGCCGCGTCATCCGCGACCGGCTGATGCGCGAGGCCGAGGGCAATGTAGCGTTGAAGATTGAAGAATCCGCCGAAAAAGACTCGTTCTTTGTATCGGGCCGCGGCGAATTACAGCTCGCGGTGTTGATTGAAACCATGCGCCGCGAAGGCTTTGAGATGGCCGTCTCGCGCCCACGGGTTGTGTTCAAAAAGGATGAGGCGACCGGTGATCTGCTGGAGCCGATTGAGGAAGTCGTCATCGACGTTGACGAGGGCCATTCCGGCATCGTCGTGCAGAAGATGAACGAGCGCAAAGCCGAGATGGTCGAACTGCGCCCCTCCGGCGGCGACCGGCTCCGCCTCGTGTTCTACGCGCCGACGCGCGGTCTGATCGGCTACCAGTCCGAGCTTCTCACCGATACGCGCGGCACGGCGATCATGAACCGCCTGTTCCATGCCTATCAACCCTATAAGGGTGATATTCCAGGCCGCACCAACGGCGTGCTGATCTCCAATGATTCCGGCGAGGCGGTCGCCTATGCCATGTGGAATCTCGAGGATCGCGGTCCGATGATCATCGAGCCGGGCGAAAAAGTCTATCAGGGCATGATTATCGGCATTCATTCGCGAGACAATGATCTGGAAGTCAATGTGCTCAAAGGCAAGAAACTGACCAACATCCGCGCCGCCGGCCAGGATGAAGCCGTGCGCCTGACGACACCGATCAAAATGACGCTCGAGCGTGCTTTGGCCTGGATCCAGGACGACGAGCTGATGGAGGTCACGCCAAAGTGCATCCGTCTGCGCAAAACGCATCTCGACCCGAACGAGCGCAAACGCTCGGAAAAGTCGGCCAAGGTCGCGACGGCCTGAGGACAAGATGGCCGGGCGCACGGTTGACCTCTCGACATGGCAAAGAGCGGATCAATTCCACTTTTTCCGCAACTATGAGAAGCCGCATTATGCGGTGACGTCGCGCATCGACATCACGCGGCTTCTGACTGAACTGAAGCCCAAGGGCATCTCACCCTACCGTGCCTGCATTTATGCAATCGGCGCCGGAATTCATGCCGTGCCGGAACTTTGCATGCGCTTTCGCGGCAACGTCGTGACGCGCTATGACAATGTCGAGCTGTCGATGACGGTGCCCTTGCCCAATGGCAATTTCAACTATGGCTATGTCACATACATGCCCGGCTTCCCGGCGTTTGACGCGCATTGCCTAAAGGTCATCCAATCCGTGGAGGCGGGCGCAAAACTTGCCGCCAATTCCGGCGAGCGCGATGATCTGGCCTATCTCTCCTGCATGCCCTGGCTCGACTACACCTCGATCAACAACGCGCTTCCCGGCCCCGCTGATTGTATTCCGCGCGTTTCATGGGGCAAGTTCGTCAGTGACGGAAACGGCAGGCATTCCATGGCAATGACGATTGAAGTGCACCATGCGCTGGTCGACGGACGACAGGTCGGCCAATATTTTCAAGCCGTGCAGGCCGCGCTTGATGCCTTGTCCGCCGCCTGAACCGGATGCTTTATTGCTTCACGCCAGACATGACACGCCCTATTCGCTCACAAGCCGGATGATCGTATCGATGTTGAACTTCAGGCGTTCATCAAGGGCGGCTTTATCCATCAGGTCGCGCTCGAATACGATGGAGCCTGTGAAGCGATTGGTCAGGTAGTAATAGCCGATTGCAGCGATCGTGATATTGAGCTGGACCGCATCGACGCCGCGCCGGAAGACCCCGGCGTTAATGCCTCGTTCAAGAATATCACCCACCATTTTGACGAACCGGCGGTTGGCTATCTTGATCAGCTCGGACTTTTTCAGATGCTTGGCCCGATGAAGGTTCTCGCTGTTCACCAGCGTAATGAATTCAGGGTTTTTCAAATAGTAATCCCAAGTGAAACGAACAAGACGCTCAAGCGCTTCCCTGGGTTCGAGATGGTCCAGATTCAATTTCTGCTCGGCTGAGCGGATGTCGAGATATGCTTCCTCAAGAACCGTCTGGAACAGACCCTCCTTGCTCAGGAAGTAGTGGTAGATCATTCGCTTGTTGGCGTGCGCCTTTTCGGCAATGACATCGACCCTTGCGCCGCCGAGGCCGTTCTTGGCAAATTCCTTCTTTGCCGCCGC
>JANNRN010000023.1:0-3625 GCA_031401375.1 Phyllobacteriaceae bacterium
GTACTCCGCGTCTTCGGGATCAATCTTCAGGATCACCAGTGATGGATCATTTTTGCCTTCGGGAAACCAGACGCGCCACGCTTCGGACCACAGACGATCAATGAGTTCAGGGTCAGTCGACAGGTGCGCTGTCCCCTGCAACGAGATAAAAACGGAATCTCCCTGAAAGATCAGCGTCACTTCCGGGTCAAGCTCAATGTCGCGCAGCTTGCCGGAATCAAGCGAGGAGGCGAAATACAGTTCTCCGTCCTCGCCGATCTCGGCGATAGACATCGGCCGCCCATGGATCGATCTGTCGCCCGAGCGGGTGATCATCATGGCGGTGGAGAAGTTCTTGAGGAGATCATTGAGGTAGCGCTGCGGGTGCACAGTCATGTTCAGGCTCCAGGATTTGTTGAAGAGCTCGGAAGGAACGGCTCAAGCGCGATTTGGTTCCGAACATTGCCCGCGGGCGTCATCAAAAACCGCTGCCGGAACCTATCACGTTCTTAAAAGTTAAACGGCTGCGGCAACATTTTGCCGCTCGCAATCATTGGAGAATCTTATGAAACACATTGCCAAAAATCTGCTGACCGCGGCCGGCCTTGTATCCGCACTCATGTTCACTGCCGCCGCACAAGCGGAAATGATGACCTTCAAGGCCGACTTGCTGGGCTCTACCGAAGTCCCAGCCAATGACAGCGCCGGCAAAGGCACTGCAGAACTTGTTGTCGACACCGACACCAAGAAATTAACGTGGACCATGACGGTTGAGGGTCTCTCGGGAGACGCCACAGCAGCCCATTCACACGGCCCCGCCAGCGCCACGGAAAACGCGCCGCCGGTGATCGACATGTCTGGCGACATGATGATGAAAGGCAGCGCAGACATTACTGAGGCGCAATGGAACGAGATGAAAGCCGGGAAGTACTATGTCAACGTCCATACCGCCAAGTTTCCGGACGGCGAAATCCGCGGTCAGCTCGCAGCGGCGAAATAGTCAGATTTAAGCTTCATGACAGGCGCGTCTGCATTGCAGGCGCGCTTGCCTTTCAATTCAAGCGAAGGGATTTTCGCCGCTCAAGTCGGGCAGACAGATCACCGTTCCCACCAGTTCCGCGGCCCTGTTGACGCCGGAGGCAATGATATCGCCTGAACCGTCAAGGATGCCATTTTCCGGTCGCGAAGTCGTCATCGGATCCAATATGTGGTTATTGGCAAACGGGGCAGTATTAGAATCCGTCAGTTTGATTTTCATCGCGCATGCCTCCGTTGACTGCATCAATTGACAACGCCGCGGACGCGTTTTTGTTCCGCAAACCTGCGCCAGACGCCGCCGCTACTTGCCGGCAAGCGGTAATTCAAACGCGTGAACGCCGCCGTCATCAGCCAGGGAAATCAGAAACTCACCGGGAGACACGACTTCGACGCCTGCGGGCGGAAAGCTCACCGGCGGCGAACCGCGCGTTACTTTGATTTCATACCGCGCGGCGCCAATTTGCATCGCGACCTCAAAGCCCGGCCATTCTTCTGGTATGCATGGCTTGACCCGCAGCTTGTTTCCTTCGCGTGTCACACCGAGTATGGCTTCAAGGCCTGCCCGGTACATCCATCCCGCCGACCCCGTATACCATGTCCAGCCACCCCGGCCGGTGTGCGGCGCTACAGAATAGACATCGGCTGCGATTACGTAAGGCTCCACCCGGTACCTTGCCGCCTCATCCGGGGTGCGGGAATGGTTGATGGGGTTGATCATGGAGAAGAGCTGCATGGCGCGATCAGCCTGGCCCAGCTTTGCATGCGCAAAAATTGACCAGATCACGCCATGGGTATATTGACCGCCGTTTTCGCGGATGCCGGGCGGGTAGGCTTTGATGTATCCCGGTTCTTGATTGGATTTGTCGAAGGGCGGCGTGAACAAGAGGGCGAGACCATCGTGCGGGCGCACCAGTTGCCGGTAGGATTGCTCCATCGCCGCGAGCGCCCGCTCAGGTGGCGCGCCGCCCGAGATCACCGCCCATGACTGCGCAATGGCATCAATGCGGCACTCTTCATTCTGCATGGAGCCGAGGGGCGTGCCGTCGTCAAAAAAGCCTCGCCGATACCATTCTCCATCCCAGCCGTCGCGTTCAAGGGCAGCAACCAGCTCTCGCGTCCGCGCCTTCCAGGCAGACGCTCTCACGCGATCACCGCGTTTCAGCGCCAGTGGAATGAGCGCCTTCAGCGTTGTCAGCAAGAACCAGCCAAGCCAGACGCTCTCGCCTTTGCCTGCCTCGCCCACGCGGTTCATGCCATCGTTCCAGTCGCCTGTGCCGATCAGCGGCAGGCCGTGCGCGCCATGAGCAAGGCTTCGATCGAGCCCCCGCGCGCAATGCTCAAACAGCGTTCCCGCTTCTTCTGAAAGCGACGGCACAAAGAATGCATCGTGCGCGGCCGGCGCAAGATGCGGTCCTTCGATGAACGGTGAAGTTTCATCCAGAATGGCCGTGTCGCCTGTCACCTTGATGTAATGGCTGACACAATAGGCGAGCCAAATAGTGTCGTCAGAAATGCGTGTCCTGACCCCCGCGCCGTTGGCGGGCAGCCACCAATGCTGGAAGTCTCCCTCGGCAAACTGGCGCGCTGCCGCACGCAATATGTGCTCACGCGCAATTTCGGGACGGCTTGTTAAAAACGATAGCGAGTCTTGCAATTGGTCGCGCAAGCCATAAGCGCCGCTCGCCTGATAGAACCCGGACCTTGCCCACATCCTGCAGGCAAGTGATTGATAGAGGAGCCAGCCGTTCATGATGATGTCGAAGGATCTGTCCTGTGTCTTGACCTGTACGAAGCCAAGCGTTTCTGCCCAATACTGTTTCGTCTCCTCGTACGCGGAATCTGCCCCCTGTTCCCTTGCGTGCAGAACAAGCGACTGCGCCTCGGCCTTGCTCGCCGCCGCTCCAAGGAGGATGACAACTTCTTCGCTCGCACCTGGCTCCAGCGTCATGCGCGTCTGCATCGCACAGCACGGGTCAAAGCCTGCACCGGTGACGCCGGACAAAGGAGCGCGGGAGCGGAGCGCCGCTGGATCGGACAATTGTCCAAATGCGCCCAGAAACTCGCGCCGGTCGCCGGTCCATGAGGTTTGCCGGCCGGCCATGTCCGCAAACGCCACCTGTGCTGACGATTGCAGACTCCATGGATTGTGGGCGAACATCGCACCGGTTGTCTCGTCAATGGCGGTGGTGACAAACGCAGCATTGGCGGCGCGCGATGCCCCAAGCACCCACTCGGCGTAGAACGTCACCGTGAGGCGGCGCCGGACGCTTGACATGTTGGTGATCCGCAGCCGTGAGAACTTGACCGCATTCGTCAAGTGCGCCGTCTGCAGCAATTCTAATTGCAGTTGGTTCGCATCGCGTTCGAACACGCTGTAGCCAAATCCGTGCCGCGCCAGATGTGTGCCTTCAGAGGAGTTCATCGGCTTCATCATGGGGGAAATGACCACCCCGGTGTCGTCGTCGGCCACATAAATCACCTCGCCCGGCGCGTTGCTGACCGCGTCGTTGCTCCATGGTGTGATCTGGTTCTCGCGGCTGTTGCCAAACCAGGTGTAGCCGCCGCCGTCTGCCGAACACTGGAAGCCGAACGACTGGTTTGCAACGAC
>JANNRN010000024.1:0-4199 GCA_031401375.1 Phyllobacteriaceae bacterium
GTGTCATCCGCGCACACTAAGCCGTTCAGCCAAGCCTGCCTATGCCGAAGGTCAGCATTCCACGACATTCACAGCCAGCCCGCCCTGGCTGGTTTCCTTGTAGCGCTCGTTCATGTCCGCACCCGTTTGCTTCATCGTGGCGATGGCCGCATCAAGCGGCACAAAATGCGACCCGTCTCCCTTGAGCGCAAGGGACGCCGCAGTCACCGCCTTGACCGCTCCGAGTGCGTTTCTTTCGATGCACGGCACCTGCACGAGCCCGCCGACCGGATCGCACGTCATGCCCAAATGATGTTCCAGCGCTATTTCAGCCGCGTTTTCGATCTGCGCCGGCGATCCGCCGAGCGCTGCGGCAAGCCCTGCGGCGGCCATCGCGGCGGCCGAGCCAACCTCGCCCTGACAACCGACTTCAGCACCGGAAATGGAGGCATTTGTCTTGATGATGCCGCCAATGGCGGCAGCTGTCATCAGGAAATCCCGAATTCCCTCCGCGTCATTTGCATCATGGAATCGAAGGTAATATTTCATGACTGCCGGGATGACGCCGGCCGCCCCATTGGTTGGCGCCGTGACAATGCGCCCTCCAGAAGCGTTTTCCTCATTGACCGCCATCGCATAAACCGACAACCAGTCGTTGGCCAAGAGCGGGTTCGGGCGGTTAGATTGCCAGTCCTCCTGCATCTTGGCGTGCAGGTCACGGGCGCGCCGCTTCACCTTCAGCCCTCCCGGCATTATGCCCGAACCGTTCAACCCGCGCGAAATGCACAGATCCATCGCCTGCCAGATCTGGTCAATGCCATTGTTCAGCGCCTCGCGCGTCATGAAGACTTCTTCATTTACCCGCATCATTTCGGCAATCGACAAACCGCTTTCGCGCGCCATTGTCAGCATCTGGGCGGCATTCTCGAACGGATAGGGCACATCGCGCGGTCTCGCACGCGGCGCTCCGGACTTCAGCGCCGACAACTCGTCCGCCGTCATGACAAAGCCGCCGCCGACAGAGAAATAATCGACCTTCAAAAGCATCCGGTCGTTGTGATCCAAAGCCCGAAACGTCATGCCGTTGGCGTGGCCCGGCAAAGGCGTCTTCTTGTCAAGAACAAGGTCAACGCCGGGATCAAACGCGTAATCGGGATGTCCCGCCGGGGACACCCGCTTGTGTGTTCTCACCAAGCCAAGAATTTCCTCAACCTTGTCCGGATCGACGCCATGCGCCGTTTGACCGGTCAGCCCGAGGATAACCGCCTTGTCAGAACCATGTCCTATCCCGGTATAAGCGAGCGAACCGTGCAGGCTCACATTCAGATGGGCAACTGCCGCCCCCGTCGGCCTTGGCCAATCTCCATTGAGGATTTCATCGAGAAACCTGTTCGCAGCCGTCATCGGCCCCATTGTATGGGAGCTCGACGGACCTATGCCGATCTTGAACATATCGAACACGGACAGAAACATCTTTGCATCCTTTCACAATCCATCGTCGCGCGATACGCTTCTCCACAAGCTTCGGCAAGCGACGGGCAATGGCGCCGCAGCGACCGCATCGGCTAATCGGCCGGTGCGGTCGCTGCGAGTTCGTGTGGAAGGAGAACTGATTTGGGCGGATTGGCGCTTTTCCAAGGCATGGACCTGATGGCGGCGGCCATCTTTCTCGTATCCTGGTTGGGCTTTTCATTTTTCACCGATGGAAGAGCGTTGAAAAGGACTTCACTGACATGGCTGATGAATCGCGAACGCGGGCGCTGGATGGAAACCATGACCACACGCGAACTGCGCGTGATCGACACCGGCATACTGGCCGGGCTGCAACAGGGCACCGCTTTCTTTGCCTCGACAAGCGTCTTTGCCATTGGCGGCTGCTTTGCCCTGATGAATGCATCCGAGCAGGTGATGCGCGTGTTTCAGGATTTCCCCGTCGCCCTGCCCTTTTCCCGCACCATCTTCGAGGCGAAGCTCCTGGCCCTCCTGCTGATTTACGCTTTCGCATTTTTCAAGTTTGGTTGGTCATATCGGCTGCAGAATTATTGCACAATTCTCGTCGGAGCCGTGCCGCTTGTCCTCAATGGCGAGCAACCGGACGAGAAAGTGAAAGCGGCGGCGAAAAAAGCGCTGCGTTTCAATTGCCTTGCCGGAAAACACTTCAACTCCGGCCTGAGGACGTTGTTTTTCTCAATCGGCTTCATGGGTTGGTTCGCAGGTCCGGTAGTATTCATCTTCTCGACAATCTTCATTTTGATCGTCCTGGTCCGCAGACAATTCTTTTCGAGGGCAAGAGCCGCTCTGCTTGAACCGGCACAGGACGCATGAGCTTCACATTCCTTTCGGCAAATGGCGCCAGACCATCCATGCTCCAAACAACATGAGCACAGACAGCGCAATGAAAATGCTGCCGAAACCGAACACGGCCAGCACGATGGAATAGACGAACGACGGCAACAGTTCGGAGAATTCGAAATAGGTGCGGTAGACCGAAGTCATGGCGGGGCGTTCCCTCGGCTTGACCGCGCGCAGAAAAGGCGTCGATCCCACGGCGTCAAGTCCCGATGCGCCAGCTGTGCCCGCCAGCAGAAAAGCGGCCGTAAGCAAGGGATGGGCAGTTCCCGAGACCCCCGCTGCGATTAAAAGAATGCCGGAACTTGCAAGGCAAAAGAAGATCGTCTTTCGCAAAGTCACGCGAATGGCGACATGCGCCCAGAGCAATCCGGACAACAACATCACATTGCCAAGCGAGGCAAACACGCCGCCAGCCAGCTTTCCCTGCCCCGTTGCGACCATAAGGATCGGTCCGTAGACGAAATAGGTGGACCAGTATGCTGACCGGCAAAAGGCGATCAGCCAAGCGAGGCGCAATCTTGGCTGTGACCAGAAGCGTCTGAAATTGGCAAAGGGACTGGCTGGTGGATGCCGCGCCGGGACGAGCGCCGAGTGGTCGGACAGGCGGAAGTACCAAAAGCAGGCAGCGAGCAACGCCGAAAACGCCAGCGCTGCCGCGCCCGGCGCCCAGAGACCGAAGTACTGATAGAGCCAAACGCCTGTGACCGGACCAAGTGTCCATGCGACAACAGATGAGGCCATGCGTATCGATTCTGAGCGCATGAGATTGCCCTTGGCAATGTGATCCATGATGTAGAGGCTGAGCCCGATCGAAAGACACGAACTGCCGAACACGCGCATCAACATGGCGATGGGCAGTGTCGCAACCGTAAACTCAGCCAGCAGCAAAGACCCCAGCCCAACGCAAGCCGCGCCAAGCGTATATACCCATCGGCGCGACCACCTGGCGATGAGAAGCGGTATCATCAGCGAAGCCGCAAGGCTGAATACCGAGACGACGGTGAAGAGAACGCTGACCCGTTGCTCGTCCTTGAACAATTCATAGGCCGAGATCGGGATGACCGAGGATGTGATGCTTCTCGCGCACGATTCCAACACATACAGCAAGGCAAAAACGGCCGGACCTTTGGGATTGGCCCGCAGTGCAGAATTCGTCTCGGCGATATGTAACAATGCGATTCGTCCGTTTGACACCATCTTCGTCATGTTGCGTGCGGCCTTCCACGCCGAAAGCGACGGGAACCAAGACTTTTTGGCAGGGACACATCAACCGGGGGCGCAAGGGCAGCTTGGGAGTGTTGAAGGAACATCAAGCAGAAGTCACAAATGTGCAGGCGGCGAAGCCCGGCGCCCGCATTGCCATTTTGGATCTGGCGAGAGGTTTGGCGCTGATTGCCATGGCGAGCTACCATTTCGGTTGGGACCTTGAACTGTTCGGTTACGTTGAACCGGGAACCGCAACAACCGGATGGATGAGATGGTATGCCCGCTTCATTGCCTCGAGCTTCCTCATGCTTGTCGGAATCAGCCTCTTCCTTGCCCATGCCAAAGAGATCAGGTGGCCAAGGTTCCTGAACCGGCTGATGCAGATCGCCGCGGCTGCGCTTGCGGTCACCGCAGCGACCTATTTCGCATTGGACCGCGGGTTCATTTTCTTCGGTATTCTTCACCAGATCGCAGTCGGATCAATTGTGGGGTTGGCATTTTTGCGCCTTCCGTCAATTGTTACCTTTGCTTTCTCAATGGCATTGCTTGCGGCGCCAATCTACCTTCGAAGCAGTCAGTTTGATCATCCGTGGCTATGGTGGGTTGGTCTTTCTACTGTCGATCCGGCCAGCAGTGACTACGTGCCGGTCATGCCTTGGACG
>JANNRN010000025.1:0-1727 GCA_031401375.1 Phyllobacteriaceae bacterium
CATTTGTCAGAAGAATGCGCATCAGGCCGCTTTCCCGATTTTTCGCAAGCCGCCCATATACGGCACCAAGACGTCGGGAACGGTCACCGAGCCGTCCTCGTTCTGATAATTTTCCAAAACGGCCACGAGCGCGCGGCCGACGGCGACGCCGGAGCCATTGAGCGTATGGACGAACTCCGGTTTACGTTCCCCTACAATCGAGCCGGACACAGAGTGAGCTCCGCTGAGCGACTTCGATGCAGACTGCGAACCAGATAGCGACTTCGACCCGCGACGCGACCCGCTAGCTATTGCCGATGAAACTGGCCTATAGCGCGCGTTCATCCGCCGCGCTTGAAAATCGCCGCAGACCGAGCAGGAGGAAATCTCGCGGTAGCGCCCCTGCCCCGGCAGCCAGACCTCAATGTCATGCGTCTTCTGCGCCCCAAACCCCATATCGCCGGTGCACAGAACCATGGTGCGGAACGGCAGGCCGAGCTTTTCCAGCACTGCCTCGGCGCACTTTGTCATGCGCTCATGCTCTTCCATCGACTGTTCCGGCGTGGTGACCGACACCAGCTCGACCTTGAAAAACTGGTGCTGCCGGATCATCCCCCGCGTGTCGCGACCGGCGGAACCGGCTTCAGAGCGGAAGCAGTGCGTGCCGGCGGTCATGCGCATCGGCAGGCGCTTTTCGTCGAGGATTTCTTCGCGCACGAGATTGGTGAGGGAGACTTCGGCGGTGGGGATGAGGGCGAGGCGTGCAGGCCGCGCAGGGCGGTCATTACCTTGGTCATCTTCCTCCCAATTCATGGTCGACGTAAAATCTCGGAGGTAAAACATTTGCGAAGCAACATCGGCAGTGGACCGGAGAAAGCCATCTACCTGCTCGCGGGTGAACGGGCCGTCGCCCTTGCCAAGTATGTTCTTACTGCCATGGAAAATCCAATTTTTGGTTTGGGTTGCCCATTCAGGAGTTCGCGGATCAGTAAAGAACAAGTCCTCTTCGAACTTCGGCAACTGCCCCGTCCCGAACAGGGCCTCATCGCGCACCAGTAGCGGCGGGCTCACTTCCTCATACCCATGCACGTCCGTATGCAGATCGAGCATGAACTGCGCCAGCGCCCGCTCCAGCCGCGCCAACTGGCCTTTCAGCACGACAAACCGCGCCCCGGACATTTTCGCCGCCGCGTCAAAATCCATCATCCCAAGCTTTTCGCCGATGTCGAAATGCTCCTGTGGCGCAAAGTCGAATTTGCGCGGCTCGCCGACGCTGCGAATCTCGACATTGTCGTTTTCGTCCTCGCCGGTCGGCACCTGGCTGAGGGGCACATTTGGAATGGCGGCGAGAATGTCGTCGAGTTCGGCGCCGAGCTTCTTTTCCTCGGCCTCAAGGCTGATCATCGCTTCTTTGAGCGTGGCGACTTCGGCTTTCAGGCTCTCCGCCAGCGCGATGTCCTTGGCGCCCATTGCCTTGCCGATTTCCTTGGAGGCGGCGTTGCGGCGCTCCTGCGCTTCCTGCAATTTCGTCAAAGCTGCACGGCGCTTTGCATCAAGCGCAACAATTTTGTCAGCCATTGGCCCGGCGTTGCGCCGCGCCAGCGCTGCGTCCAGCGCGCCTGGATTTTCACGAATCCATCGAATGTCAAGCATAGGAGATACCTTGCCGAAGAGCCTGTGGCCTAATGGCCTGATTTGCGCTTGTTCTCAAGCCCCTGTGCGATGGTCATTGTTGACCCTCAGTGCTG
>JANNRN010000026.1:0-7286 GCA_031401375.1 Phyllobacteriaceae bacterium
CGAACATGGTTGTGCCAGCCTATTCGATTGCCGAAGGTCAGGTGCCGGACATCGACCCGGACTACCTTTTTGACAAGCAAACGACGTTGGCAATTCTTGCCGGATTCGCCTTCAATCGCCGCGTCATGGTGTCCGGCTATCATGGAACCGGCAAGTCAACACATATCGAACAGGTGGCGGCGCGGTTGAATTGGCCCTGCGTGCGCGTTAACCTCGACAGCCATGTCTCGCGCATTGATCTGGTCGGCAAGGACGCGATTGTTTTGCAGGATGGCAAGCAGATTACCGAATTTCGCGATGGCATCCTGCCTTGGGCTTATCAGCACAACGTTGCGCTGTGCTTTGACGAATACGATGCGGGACGGCCTGATGTGATGTTCGTCATCCAGCGCGTACTGGAATCGTCCGGCCGTCTGACCCTGCTGGACCAGAGCCGTGTCATCCGCCCGCACCCGGCATTTCGCCTGTTTGCAACAGCCAACACTGTCGGGCTTGGAGACACGACCGGGCTCTACCACGGCACACAGCAGATCAATCAGGCGCAGATGGATCGCTGGTCAATTGTGACGGTGCTGAATTATCTGCCGCATGACAATGAGGCGGCGATTGTTCTGGCCAAATCCAAGCATTATCAAAACAAGGAAGGCCGCGACATCGTCGGCAAAATGGTGAGGGTCGCGGATATGACGCGGCAGGCCTTCATCAACGGCGATTTGTCCACCGTCATGAGCCCGCGGACAGTCATTACCTGGGCCGAAAATGCCGAAATATTCAAGGATATCGGTTTCTCGTTCCGCCTGACCTTCCTCAACAAATGTGATGAGCTTGAGCGCGGCATTGTCGCCGAGTTCTATCAGCGCGCCTTTGGCGCGGAATTGCCGGAGTCGCATGCCAACGTGGTTTTGACCTGATCGGTCATGGCAGAGAGTTCCAACACGCGGACCAAATCGCCAATGGCCCCAGACTTGGAGCCGTTTCGAACCGCTCTGCGCGTCACCACCCGCGCCATCGCCGCCGACAAGGATATGGAAGTGGTGTTCGCTTCCGATAAGCCGGCGCTGATCGGCAATCGGGCGCGTCTGCCGGAGTTTCCGAAAAAACTGACTTTGCACGACATCGCGGTGACGCGGGGCCTCGGTGATTCCATGGCGTTGCGCCGCGCCTGCCATGATGCGCGCGTGCATTCGAGCCTTGCGCCGGAGGGCAAACAGGCCAGAGCAATCTATGATTCAGTCGAACAGGCGCGGTGCGAGGCCGTCGGCGCGCTCGCCATGCAGGGCGTGGCTGACAACCTTTCGGTCATGCTGGACGACAAATACCAAAAGGCCAGGTTCTCGGAGATCACCGACAAAGCCGATGCTCCATTGGAAGAGGCATTAGCGCTGGTAGTGCGCGAGACAATCACCGGACGCAAAATTCCGGCAAGCGCCGGCAGTGTTGTCAATCTGTGGAAGGACTTTATCGAGGAGCGCGCAAGCCAATCCTTGGGTGAGCTGGCGGCAAAGGTCGGGGACCAGCAGGCTTTTGCCCGCGTGATCAGATCCATGCTCGCCTCCATGGAAATGGCCGATGAACTTTCGGACGATCCCGACAACGATGACGACACGACCTCCGATGAAGAGCAACCTCGCTCGGGCGAGGAAAACCAGCAGGATGACGACGGCGAAGCGGGATCGGAAGAGGCGCCATCCGATGAAAACCAGGCATCTGACGAATCGCAGGAATCAGAAAGCCAGGACGGTGCGGAGACATCCGACGACATGTCGGATGACGACAAGGATGCCGAAACGCCGGGTGAGACGAGGCGGGCGGAACTTCCGTTCACGAACCTTCCCCCCGAGTTCGACTACAAGGTTTTCACCCGGGAATTTGACGAAGAAGTCAGCGCTTCCGAACTTTGCGATGAAGCTGAACTCGACCGGCTGCGGGCGTTTCTCGACAAACAGCTGAACAATCTGTCAGGAGTGGTCGGGCGGCTGGCCAACCGGCTGCAGCGCCGGTTGCTTGCTCAGCAGAACCGTGCCTGGGACTTCGACATTGAGGAGGGTTATCTCGACAGCGCGCGGCTGGTGCGCATTGTCATTGATCCCATGCAGCCGCTTTCCTTCAAGCGCGAACGCGACACCAATTTCCGCGATACTGTCGTGAGCCTCGTCATTGACAATTCCGGCTCGATGCGGGGACGTCCGATCACGGTGGCGGCGACATGCGCCGACATTTTGGCGCGCACGCTTGAAAGGTGCGGGGTCAAGGTTGAAATTCTCGGGTTTACAACGCGCGCGTGGAAGGGCGGACAGGCGCGCGAGAAATGGCTGCATGGCGGCAAGCCGGCAACGCCGGGGCGTCTGAACGACTTGCGCCATATCGTCTACAAATCGGCCGACCAACCCTTGCGCCGCGCCCGCCGCAATTTGGGGCTGATGATGCGCGAGGGGCTCCTCAAGGAAAACATTGACGGTGAGGCGCTGCTATGGGCGCATAAGCGGCTGGTTGACCGGCCTGAACAGCGCAAGATACTCATGATGATCTCCGATGGCGCGCCTGTCGATGATTCCACGCTTTCGGTCAATCCGGGCAACTACCTTGAGCGGCATCTCAGAGCTGTCATCGAGATGATCGAAGACCGCTCGCCAGTGGAATTGATCGCCATCGGCATCGGCCATGACGTGACGCGGTACTATCGCCGGGCTGTGACGATTGTTGACGCTGAGGAACTCGCCGGGGCCATGACGGAACAACTTGCCGCACTTTTTGAAAACCAGACCACTCAATCCTCTGTTCGCCAGGCAAGCACGCGCGGAAAGAGACGCTAATTGGCCTGGACCCAGCGATGCCTTGCCGGTTTGCTCTGCGTCGTCTTTGCGAGCGGCGCATGCGCGCAGGAACTCGAAAAACTCGAGATTGCGAGCCATCAAACCGGGAGTTTCAAAATTGGCTCCAGCGAAACCAGGTTCGGGCGGCTCGAATTTGTCGGCGGCTTGGCCATGTCTTCGACCGGCGCAGACTTCGGCGCTTTGTCTGCCTTCCGCTTTCTGGGCGGCGGCTCCAATTTCATTGGGGTTACGGATACCGGGTTCTGGTTCGCTGGAACATTGGGCCGGGATCAGGAGGGCAGACCGGCCAGAATCACAGATTTTCGGATGAGACCAATGCTGGACGAGTCGGGGGATGCCGAGCGCGGCAAATGGGAGACCGACGCTGAGGGATTGCTGATCGATGGCAGCCGGGTCACGGCATCCTTTGAAAGAGAGCACCGTATTTCAAGCGGTGAACTCGATACTGATACGCTCAATATTGAGCTGAAAGATGAGAGATTGCCGGTTCCGGTTCGCGAACTTCGCAACAATCGTGGATTTGAGACCCTTGCCATCGCCCCCGTTGGCAGCCCGCTTGAAGGCGCGCGCGTGGCTGTCACCGAAAAGAGCCTCAACAAGAACGGCGACATTTTTGCCGCAGTGCTGGAAGGGCCGGAAAAGGGCGTTTTTTACATTGTTCGCAACGGCGGGTTCGATATCACTGACGGTGACTTCACGCCGAAAGGCGATTTGCTGCTGCTCGAGCGGCGCTTCAACATGGCGGGTGGCATAGCCATACGCATTCGCATTGTGCAGGGAGGCAAAATCAAGAAAAACGCTACCGTTGACGGCGAGATTCTTCTTGAGGCTGACATGGCTTATCAGATCGACAACATGGAGGCGCTTGATGTGTGGCAAGACGCGCTCGGCGCAACATATTTGACGCTGTTATCGGACGACAACCATTCGATCCTGCAGCGGAATATCCTGCTCGAATTCAAGCTCCTGGACTGACCTTCAGCGCAGCGCGCCCACCGGGCGCAATACATTCAGGAGCGCACCGTAGGGAATAAGGGCTAAGACGCCCATCAGCATCTTGACGCACAAATCGCCAAAGGCGAGCGCGATCCATAGCGATGTTTCGCCGCCGAAGAACGCAACCGGAAAGCCGAGCGATCCATCCTGCATGCCAAACGCCGTATCGATAAACGCAAAGCTGGCGGCAAAGGCGAGGGAGAAGAAAATCACCGTATCGACGATCGAGCCGAAAACGGTGGCCATGAATGGTGCTTTCCACCATTCCAGGCGCCGCAACCGGTCAAACACCTGAATGTCAAGCAATTGGCCGGCCAGAAACGCGGTACCGGAAGCAATGGCAATGCGGGGCGTCGCCAGATAGACTGACAAAATCACAGCAAGCAGAAAGCCTGAAAAAACAACGCGGCGCGCAGCGCTCTTGCCGTAGCGCCGGTTGGTCAAGTCGTTGACCAGAAAGGCGATCGGATAAGTGAAGGCGCCCCAAGTCAGAAAATCCTTCATGCCAAAGTGGTCGAACGGATACTGAACCAGTATGTTTGAAGCGACCACGACAAACGCCATGGCGGCCGCGAAGGGCAGATAATTCCTGAGGGAGATCATTTTTTTATCCTGGGTAATGGAACCAGTGCGAGGGCCATGCGCCCGCGCAAAGATGATTTCAGGCGGCGACGGCGAGCTTCTGCTTGATCTGGCGTTTCAACAGGCGCGCGCGTTGTGACAATTCGAATTCCGCAGCCTTGGCAAGGAACGCATCCAGTCCGCCCCGGTGTTCAACCGTGCGAAGCGCGTTGGCGGAAATGCGGAAACGGTAGCTTTGGCCGAGGGATTCGGACATCAGCGTGACATGCACAAGGTTTGGCAGGAAACGGCGCTTGGTCTTGTTGTTCGCATGGCTCACATTGTGGCCATACTGAACGCCTTTGCCGGTCAATTCGCACGCGCGGGACATATTTGTACCTTTGTCTGACTGTCGCAACGGGGCATGAATATGCCAAACGGCATTGCGCCGGGGCGAACCCCGGATTTGAAAGTTGGCGTTCTATAGTCAGAGCCGGCGCGAGCGTCAAGTCTTCGCCCGTCTGACCTTCAAAAATTCATCACCAGCAAAAAAAAGCCCAATTTGGCGACGACATTCCCGGTTAAAGGGCGAACAAACCGAAAGCACCCACTTGAACAAGACGAATACAGTCGGCGCCGGCATCGTCTTTGCAGCCATTCTCTGTGCAGCCTCGGCTGCTTGCGCAGACCCGAATACCTTCAAAAGTGAGTTTTCCATTTCGCTCTATGGATTGCCCTTGGCGCGAACGAGTTTCACCACGCGTGTGGATGGAGACGCCATTACCATTGACGGGGCTGTGAACAGCGCAGGCGTCGGGGCGCTTTTCGACGACACACGCGGCGCTGTGACCGTCAAGGGCTCGATTGCGGATGTGGGCGCGCTCCCGACAAGCTACACGCTCAACTACGTCTCCGGAAAACGCAAGAAAGCAACACGGATCGGCTTTACGAAAGGTTCGGTGGTCTCAACCGACAACATCCCGCCAGTGCGCAAGAAAGGTGATTGGGTCGATGTGCAACCGGCTCATTTGAAGGCTGTAACCGATCCTCTGTCAGGCATGGTGGTGCGCTCGGGCAGCTTGCAAAACGTGTGCAACCGGACAATACGGGTGTTTGACGGGCAGACGCGCGCCGATTTCGTCATGGCTCCGCTGCGGCAGGGCACTTATCGAACGAAGGGCTATTCCGGGGCTGTGGCTGTATGCGCGGTTCGCTTCGTGCCGGTTTCCGGGTATCAAAGGGACAAGAAGCAACTTGAATTCCTTCGCAAGAGCAAGAACATCCGCATCAGCTTTGCCCCGGTTGGCTCGACTGGGCTTTTCGCGCCGATCGCGGCACGTGTTGGAACAACGGTTGGGATTGTTTCAGTTGATGCTGTACGGTTCGAAGCATTGAATTAGGGCTGCGGCAAGTCGCAATATCGGGGGCATGAATGGACGGCGCCACTTTCGTTGGTTTCTTTGCGGTGGCCGCTTGGGCTCCGATAGCGCTGCTGACTGTGCTTTCGGGAGATGTTCCGCCATTCCAGCTTCTTGCCATGAGCTTTGCGATTGGCGCTCTGCCAGGCCTCGTTGCAATGGTGCTTCAGCCTGAACGGCGGCGCGCGCTTCGCCAGCCGGCATCAGTATGGGTTCTCGGGGTTGGCGGCCTGTTTGGCTATCACTTCTGCTATTTCACGGCACTTGACAACGCCCCTGCCATCGATGCGAGCCTGATCGCCTATCTTTGGCCTCTGCTGATTGTGCTCGGATCGGCGCTGATGCCTGGGGAGAGGCTCAGATGGCATCATATCGGCGGTGCATTGCTTGGTTCAGCCGGCGCCTTTCTGGTGGTCAGCAAAGGCGGCGCTCCGGATCTCGATGCCAAGTATGTGTTCGGCTATGCCATGGCCTTGGCCTGCGCGTTCATCTGGTCGGCCTATTCGCTGCTCTCGCGGCGTAACGCAAGCGTACCGACTGATGCGGTGACCGGATTCTGTCTGGTTACTTCGGTGCTGGGGCTGTTCAGTCACCTTGCCTTTGAACAAACCGTCTGGCCGGCCTCCATATTGGAATGGTCGGCGATAATTACGCTCGGGATCATTCCGCTGGGACTGGCTTTCATGACGTGGGACTACGGTGTCAAGCATGGCAATATCCAGGTGCTGGGTGCTGCGAGCTACGCGTCACCGCTTTTGTCCAGCGTGGTCCTCGTTCTGGCGGGCCGGGCAGAAGCGACACCTTCGATCTTGCTGGCATGCCTTCTGATCACCGGCGGGGCGGTGCTGGCGGCAAAGGACATGTTCATTCGCAAACCGCAGCCAAACGATGCCTGACGCCGCTGACCCGCTTGTGCCGGAATTGCCTTATCGCTTCGGTTCCCACCCGGCAGGCGCCATTTCAAAACCCGCGAACTCAAAACCGGGCGCGACTGTGCATCCGGCAAGTGTCCAGTCTCCAAGGCTTTGGGCTGATTGCCAATGGCTCGCCGGGACGATGAGTTGGGGTCTTTGCCCCGCAGCAAGATCGGCGCCCAGCGTCAATCGGCGTCGGCTTGACCCATCCGGGGAAATTCCAAGCTCCAACGGCGCTCCTGCATAGAAATGCCAGAGTTCCGCCGCATCGACCCGATGCCAGTGCGAGCGCTGACCGCTTTCCAGAAGGTAGTAGATCGCGGTTGAATGGCCGCGCCCGCCGTCCGGCGCATCGCGAAAAGTCTCCGTGTACCAGCCGCCCTCGGGGTGCGGCTTCATGTTCAACGCAGCGATTACGCTTCCGGCGTCCATCAGAAAATGTTCTTGCGATGACGAATTTCGGCGAAAACGGCAACATCCGGGGCTGATTCCATACCGAGCAGTTTTCGGATTTTTGCATCGTGCGGCCGCAGAAACGGGTTGGTGCGTTTTTCAAGGCCGAT